>NZ_JAVESS010000008.1 GCF_034006445.1 Desulfovibrio sp.
CACAAAACAGTGTAAAAAAGGCCCCGCCGTACGCGAAAACTGCGCCGGGGGCCGTTATCCCTCATAAAAATGATGGAGAGACTTTCCTTGTACTTCAAGGTCTGCTTTCCTCTGCTCCCCTGGCCTGCGCCATGTCAGTGGGGTTGCCGGTGGCGGCGGGCATGGGCGCCCAGTCTTCACGGACAATGAGCCACTGCTTGCCGTCATACTGGAGCAGCAATGTCTTGGTTCCCCGGTCGCTGTGCCCGGAACTGTCGGCATAGGTCTGGCTCATGTCGGCGCGGATGCCCTGCTTGTCCACAACGAGCCGCAGGCCCGAAAGCTGCACCTGAGTGGGCTTGACCCGCCCCCACAGTCCTTCTTTCTGGTTGCGGATGTTCTTGGCCCCCCAGCGGCCCTGCTGCACGGCGTTGCTGGCGTAATAGGCCATATAATCGTCCAGATTGCCCACTTCCCAGGCTTTGCGCCAGCCCTCAAGGGTTTCGCTCACTGCGCCGCCGACCTGGTCAAGATAGTCGGCAGCCAGGCCCAGGTCCTGCGGTTTGAACTGTGCGGCCACGATGCGCAGGTCGCCGTCATTGCCCCTGCGCCACCAGAGCGTGCGGATGCCTTCGCTGATGCCGCCGGGGCTGGCAATAAGTTCTTCGCACCGGCTGGTGACAAGGTTGCCGTGCGCCTCGAAAACGGGCTTGCGGCTGATATAGCGCAGCCAGGGCGCGCCAAGGTGCTTCTCAAGCTCGCGCCAGGTGCTGTTGTACGACAGGCCACGGGGCGTACCGGGTTCGCGGTTGTAACGGGCATGGTCATAAAAATCGGCGAGCGCGGGCGAACGCGAGGCCAGGGCCGCGCCCCATCCGCTGACTGCCTGCTGCAATTGCGCCTGTACCTGCGGCGTCAGGCCTGTATCCTGCGCGGCAAGGGCCTGGGGCGCAGGCTCCTGGGTTGCGACCAGCTTTTCGGCGGCACGTTTTTCAGCGGCCAGCTTTTCGGCAGCCTGCTGTTCTGCTGCAAGCTGTTCGGCTGCCTGTTTTTCAGCCGCGAGCTTGTCAGCCGCAAGTTTTTCGGCAGCGAGTTTTTCCGCGGCCTGCTGTTGCGCAAGCAGTTTGGCCTGCGCCTCCTGGGCGGCTTTTTCAGCAGCAGCTTTTTCGGCGGCAAGTTTTTCGGCGGCGAGCTTGTCAGCCGCGAATTTTTCAGCCGCAAGTTTTTCAGCAGCGGCCTTTTCTGCGGCTGCGCGGGCCTCGGCGGCCTGTTGCGCGAGCCGTTCTTGTTCAGCCTGCTGGCGCTGCGCCAGTTCTTCGGCTGCGCGCTGTTCAGCCGCCAATCTGGCGGAATCTTCCATGGCGGGGCGTGCGCCCCAGTTGACTTCCGCAGGAGGCGGCGTTGTCGAACGGCGCGGCACAAGGGGATCGCTCAAAGCCACAGATTTGCCGGGGACGGCCTCGGAGGCTGGCGTGTCCGACGCGGTTTTTTCCGGCGCGGCCTTGTCGTGCACTTTGCCGTTATCGGCGACGGCCTGGGTGGCGGCCTCGGCCGTCATGTCGCTGGCGGCTTCGGGCATATCAAGGCGCGGCGGCTGTGGCGCTTCGGAGTCAGCATCCGAGACCACCTGCAAGGGAGCCTCGGCCACAAGCTGCCCACGCTGGTACGCGGCGCGCATGCCGAGATCGCGCGGGGCCCACTCCATGCCGACGATACGGAATTTCTTGTCCTTGCCGCGCTGCCAGTACAGGCGGCGGATGCCCTCGGAGGAAAGGTTGGACGCAGCATAGAGCTGCTCTGACCAGGTAACCCAGTACCCCGGCCCTTCGAGCACATGTATCTTGCGGTTGTAAATCTTGACAAAACTGAGGATTTTGAACAGCCGTTCCTTGTTGAGCCTGAAAGCGGCAAAACTTTCGGACATGGCCTTGGTATAGGACTCGGCGTCATAGAACTCGAACATTTTATCCGAGCGCGCGGCCCAGGCGTTGCTCCAGGCCTGCATGAGGCGGCGCAGTTCACGGGCAGTGCCGCTGTCGGACTGCAGCATGGTGGTTTCGTCCAGCTTTTCAGCCAGCACCACTGCCGTTCCCGGCACAAGGTTCGGCCCCACCTCGTCAATTTCCTTGAGGCCGATGGCGACGCAGCCGCGCGTGGAAAGGGGTTCGATGCCCAGCCCCTTGCTGTGAATCCAGATGCCGTGCCCGGTTTTGCCGCGCAGCTTGTCCACGGGATTGGGATAGTTGAGCGTATAGGCTATGCCGCCGTATTCCTTGAAGTCCAGACCGCTGGCAATCTTGTATTCGACAAAATAGATGCCTTCCGGGGTGCGCAGGTCATTGAGGGACTGCTTGTCGCCGGGCAGCTGGCCAGTGGTGCAGGGGTAAGTGTAGCGGAGTTTGAAGGGGCTTTTTTTTTCGAAAAACATGAAGGTCTGGCGGTTCTTGTCCACAGCCACCAGATGCGACGGCAGGCCCTCGTTGTACAACGAGGGCTGCCATTCCGCAGAGTATGCGGAAAGTGGGGCCAGGGCGCACAAAAGCGCCGTCATGAAGCCCATAAGCCCGCGCATGGCAAAAACAGAAACTATGCGCAAATGCCGGAACGCAGTCCGTCTGACCGCGCCCCAGCCCACAGGGCTGGCAGGCTCAGCGAGCAAGGGCCACCAGTTCGGCGCGGGTGAAGAGGGCAAGCAGTTCATATCCCGCCTCACGGAGCTTTTCGCGGCCACCTTCTTCCCTGTCCAGGATTGTGCACACGGCGACGATATTCAGCCCCGCGTCGGTTACCCTGTGGCAGGCGTTGAGCAGCGAACCGCCCGTGGTGACCACATCTTCAAGCATGGCGACATGGTCGCCAGCGTTAAAATTACCAAGTCCCTCAACATACTGTCCGGTGCCGTGGCCTTTGGCCTCCTTGCGCACCAAGAGTCCATGCAGAGGCCGGCCCTGTTCGTGTGAAATGACTGTTGTGGCGGAAACCAGCGGGTCCGCCCCAAGGGTCATGCCGCCCACGCCCTTGATATCAAGGCCTTTGAGCATGTCGTTGAACAGGCTGCCGATAAGCCAGGAGCCTTCGGCATGCAATGCCGTGACACGACAGTCAAAATAATAGTCGCTTCGGCGGCCCGAAGCCAGCACAAAATCGCCTTCGCGATAAGATTTTTCCACCAGCAGCCGCGCCAGACGGCGCTTGAGTTCCATCATCTGTTCTTGACCGGCGCGCATCATGACCTCGACTAGCTCAATACGGGTTTGCTGTTGAACACACGGGCGAAAATTTCGTCCTCGTGCTGCAGATAGTAGGAGGGATCAAAAAGCTCATCAAGTGCGGCCTCGCCGAGGCGGGTGCGCATGTCTGCGTCGGCCCGCACAAGTTCGGGAAAGGCCACGCGGGTTTCCCAGCTTTGCATGGCAAGACGCTGCACGGCCTCATAGGCCTGCTGGCGCGGCATGCCGGTGGCGATAAGGGCCGTGAGCACACGCTGCGAAAAATACAGGCCAAAAGAACGATCCATATTTTCGAGCATGCGCTCGGGCTTGACCACCAGCCCGTCCAGAAGGCGGGTAAGGCGGGTGAGAATATAGTCCGCCAGGATGGTGGAATCGGGCATGATCACGCGCTCCACCGAAGAGTGGCTGATGTCGCGCTCATGCCAGAGGGCCTGGTTTTCGAGGGAGGCCAGGGCGTTGGAGCGCAACAGCCTTGAAAGCCCGGTCATGTTCTCGGCGGAAATGGGATTCTTTTTGTGTGGCATGGCCGAAGAGCCTTTTTGCCCCTTGGCAAAGCCCTCTTCCACTTCCAGCACTTCGGTGCGCTGCAAATGGCGCAGTTCAACGCAAAGGCGCTCAATGCCGCCGCCAAGAATGGCCAGCGAGGTAAAGAAGTGCGCGTAGCGGTCGCGCTGGATGATCTGGGTGGAGTGCGGGTCAACCCCAAGGCCCAGATGGATCAGGGCGCGCTGCTCCAGTTCGGGCGACAGAAAGGCGTAGGTGCCCACCGCGCCGGAGATTTTGCCGACGCGCACGCTTTCGAGCCCGGCCTGCACCCGCTCCAGATGGCGTGAAAATTCGGCGTAAAACCCGGCCATCTTGAGGCCGAAGCTGGTGGGCTCGGCATGGATGCCGTGGGTGCGCCCCATGCACAGCTGCCCCTTGTGACGGCGGGCCAGGGTTTCAATGCTTTGCAAAAGCGCGCGTATGTCCTTGAGGATAAGCTCGCCCGCCTGCACCAGCAAAAGGGCATTGGCCGTATCCACAATATCGGACGAAGTGCAGCCAAGATGGATGTACCGGGCGTCTGGCCCCACCTTTTCCTCAAGGGAGGTCAGAAAGGCAATGACGTCGTGCCGGGTCACTTCTTCAATTTCAAGAATGCGGTCAACGTCGATGGACGCCTTGGCGCTGATGTTTTCCACGGCCTCGGCCGGGATGCGGCCCATTTCGCTCCAGGCCCGGCACACGGCCACTTCAACGTCAAGCCAGGCCTGATAGCGGTTCTGCAGCGTCCAGATATTGCTCATTTCGGGGCGGGAGTAGCGTTCGATCATGACTGCCTCATGGAGCCGGTTTGGCGGCGCTGGCCTTGGGGGCCACGGTTGTAGGGGCTGGCGTGGGGGCTGGCGTGGGTACAGGAGCGGCAGCAGGCGCATTTGACGGGGAGGACGCGGCGCTGCCGCCGGTCTTCTCGCCGCCGCCTGCCGGCGCAGATGAAGCCTCCCCCGCGCCGGACGGCGAAGACCCTTCAGATGAGGTGGAAGACGCAGAAGGTGCGCCTTCGTCCTTTATGCCCTTGCGGTAGCCATAATCGTCAACATACCAGCCGCCGCCCTTGAGGACAAAAGAGGTCTGCGACATGATGCGCGGCGAGGCCGTGCCACATTTGGGGCAAGGCTCCTCGCCCTGGGCGGAGGGGCTTTTTACCCATTCCTCAAAGCGGTGCTGACACTGGGGACATTGATATTCGTAAATAGGCATGATTACGCTAAAAGACGGCTAAACACTGTTTTTGTTACGACCGCGCGCCACAGGCTTGCGCCTGTGCCGCCCGTCAAATGCCCAGGCCCGCCACGTCGGGGAGTACAAGCCCCCTCCGGCGACCGGAAATGCATGCGCAATTCACGCGCGCAACCTGCTCAAACTTGCACATGACACAAGAGGGCTGCTGCCGATGCAGCCCCCTCTTGGGCAGAGCACCCTTGAGAACCTGCATTCCCAAAGGGTACGACACGCCAGTTCTGACGCTTGCCAGCGCGGATGAACCGCGCCCGCGCCTTCACGGCGAGCGCCTGCTCACGCGGCCGCCAGAGCAGATTCACCACGAAAATGCTCCAAGCGACACGGCCCTGCGGGCCTCATCAAAAACCTGAGCCTAGGCAGCAGCCTTGGCTTCACGCACGCGCTGCTTCAGGCGCTGAGCGCGACGATGACGGCGACGGGCCAGTTCTTTCTTACGTTCGATCTTTTTGTGAGCCATGTTTCCCTCCGGGGTGAGCCCCATTGATATAAGTCGGTATTCATAGGCCCTTTCTTTTGCAAAGTCCAGCCCCATATGGCCGGAATGCGCGGCGGGCGCGCTTTTGCACAAGGAGACGCCAAATTTTTCCCTTTCGGGCAACGCGGCGGGACAGAAAAAAAACAGGCCGCGCACCGCCTTATGGCCCGCGCCACGCCTGACACGGCCAAAAGCAATGGTGGCTGGCGCTCATTCCAAAGAAAGGGCCTCCCGGTCAAAATACCCGCTGATGCTCTGCCCCACACACAGTTCACAGCCCGTAAATCCGTGCTGGACAAGAATCTCCTGCACCCGGCCCGCAAGCTCCGGGGGCAGCGCTTCCACCTGAAGCACAGGGGCTGGCGTAAGCCGCAGGCGCAGATCGCCCAAGGGCGAAACAGTTTTTTCAGCGTCAGCCCCGTGGCCCGCGACGCTTTCTCCATGTGCCGCACCTGGCGCGCATGTCGAGCATGCCGCGGCGGTGGGGGCCTTTTCAGAAAAACGCGGCGCTTCCAGATCTGCCAGCCCTGACAGCGCTTCTTCGGCAGCGGCCAGTCGCGCCAGCACGTCCGCATCCGGTGCAAGACCGTAGGCCAGCCGGGTAAGCAGGCAGGGCCGCGCACGCTGCTCGGGATCATCCAGCCCTGTGGCCCGCGCCGCCGCGCGGATGGCGGCCTTGTCCATGCCCGATTCCGCAAGGGGCGACATTACGTCCGCCTCCTGCAAGGCGCGCAGACCGGGCCGATACGCCACGAGGTCGTCGGCGTTGCTGCCGTCACAAAGAACGCGCCCCTGCTGACCGGCCTGCGCCAAAGCCTTTCCGATGGCCGACAGCAGGCCAATTTTACAGGCGTAGCAGCGCTGGTGGCTGTTGGTGGCCACTTCGGGCAGGGACAGGGGGTCGAAATCCACCACAAGCAGGGGCAGGCCGCGCCTCCTGGCCCAGGCGAGCGCATGGGCGCTTTCGCCAGCCGGAATATGCGGGCCGCGCACATGCACGGCCAGCACGTCGCAACCGCTCAGCAAGGCCGCGTGACTGAGAAAGCGGCTGTCAATGCCGCCGGAAAAGGCCACCACCAGTGGCGGCATGGCCCGCAGCCGCCGCGCCAGAACCTGGGGCAGAACCTGGGCCGCGTCCGTGAGCCCGGTTGCCGGGGCGTTTTTCACCGTGCTGACGGCTGCCCCGCCAGGGGCGTTTGTGGCGTGGTGCTTGTGGGTCATATGGTAGTGGCGCTCCTCTGGCTCTTCTCTGGCACTTCTCCGACACTGCTCCGGCGCTTCTGGAGGGGGAGGGGGGGGAAAACAGGCGGCATGCAGATCAAAAACGCCATACATGCGTCGAGGGGGCCGCACAGGCCCCCGTCCAAAAACCCGTTCCCGCTGCCCGCCCTTACCAGGTCAGGCGCATCTTGGCCCCGTGCGCGGCCATGTATTCCTTGCACTCGCGGATGCTGTACTGCCCATAGTGTACAATGGAGGCAATGAGGGCCGCCGAAGCCCCGCCCGTGGTCACGGCTTCCAGCATGTGGCGCGGTTCGCCCGCCCCGCCCGAGGCTATGACGGGCAGAGACACGGCATCCACAATGGCGCGGGTCAGTTTGAGTTCATAGCCGTCCTTGGTGCCGTCCGCGTCAATGGAATTGACGCACAGTTCGCCAGCGCCCAGTTCCTGACAGCGGCACGCCCAGGCAATGGCGTCCAGCCCCATGCGCTTGCGCCCGCCGTGGATGACAATTTCATAGCCGGACGGAATCTCGGCGCTCACGGGCACGGCCAGCACATCCATGCCCACCGTTATGGCCTGCGAGCCAAAGGCGTCGGCCCCCTGACTGATGAGGCGGGGATCCTTGACCGCTGCCGAATTTATGGAGACCTTTTCCGCCCCGGCCAGCAGCACGGCGCGCATGTCGGCCACGCTGGAAATACCGCCACCCACGGCAAAGGGAATGAAAATCTGTTCCGCGACGCGCTCCACCACATCCAGAAAAATGCCCCGCGCCTCGGCCGAAGCCGTGATGTCGTAAAAAACGATTTCGTCCGCGCCTTCTTCATAATACCGACGCGCGCTTTCCACAGGATCGCCGATGTCTTCGTTGCCCACAAACTTGACGCCCTTGGTCAGACGGCCATTACGCACGTCCAGACAGGGAATGACCCGCTTACTGAGCATGACGCGCCTCCCGCGAATTCTGGCAGTATTTGTGATAATTGCGCAGCAGATTCAGGCCGGGCCGTCCGCTTTTTTCCGGGTGAAACTGGGCGGCCCAGAGTCCCTCGCGCCCGTAAAGCGAGCAAAAGGTGCGCCCGTAGGTGGTGGTAGCCAGCACAAGCGAAGGATCGGGTTCCACATAATAGCTGTGCACAAAGTAATATTCCGCCATGGGCTCTATGCCTTCAAGCAGAGCGCAGGGCGCTACGGCCTCAAGACTGTTCCAGCCCATGTGGGGCACGGGCGCAGGGGTGCCGTCCTCCTGCAGCATCCCGTCTTCAAAGCGGCGGCAGATGCCGGGCACGATGCCAAGGGTTGTGGTGTCGTTCTCTTCACTGCGTTGCAGCAATATCTGACAGCCAAGGCATATGCCGAGCAGGGGCTGGCCCCTGCGCACAACCTGCCGCAGGGCTTCGTCCATGCCGGATTCCGCCAGCGCGCCCATGGCCTGCCCCGCAGCCCCCACGCCAGGAAAGATAACCCCCCCGGCGCTTTCAAGCGTTGCGGGGTCCGCAGTTATGGCGCAGGGTATGCCGAGATGTTCCAGAGCGCGGCGCACGCTCGTCTGATTGCCCGCCTTGTAATCCAGAATGGCCAGCATGGTGCTTCCTTACTGTGTTGCGCAGCCCAGGCCAAAGCCCCGACTGCCTTGTGCGCGAAGAAGGCGCAAGCATACATTTTTGCAGGACGACAGGCAACGCGCCGCCGCCGACCCTGGCGGCGGAGATCGCGTTGCACTGCTTTGTGGGGGAGGAACCCTTTTGCAAAAGGGTCTCCTCCCCCACGCCCCCTCCCCCCAAAACTTTCATTACGCCCACCTGCCCTAGTGACAAGAATTAAAATCACGCTTATTATAAAAACCGTGAAGAACACTATGGCTATTACACTGTTCTTTAAAACTTTTTATATTTTTATTTTGACAAAACCCGGGAGTCGCCATGTATTTTCCCACTGCGGGCATTGAGTGCAGTCCGCTGCTGCCCTTTGGCGTGGCCCTGGGCATCTCTTTTTTTACGTCCATGGGCGGCATCTCGGGCGCGTTTCTTTTGCTCCCTTTTCATATGAGCGTGCTTGGGTATGTGAACCCCAGCGTCAGCGCCACCAACCAGTTTTTCAACGTGCTGGCCTGTCCGCCCGGCGTCTGGCGCTACTGGCGTGAGGGCAGGCTTGTCTGGCCATTGACCCTCACCGTGGCCGCCGGAACCCTGCCGGGGGTTTTTATCGGGGCGCTCATCCGCATCAACTGGTTGCCGGATCCGGCAAAATTCAAGATATTTGCAGGGCTGGTACTGCTGTATGTCGGCGGGCGCATGGCCCTTACCACCTGGAAGACCCGGCGCAACAAGACAGAAAACATGCGGGCAGGCGGATCGGCAGCATTACGCGCCGCAGGTCGTCCATCGGCTGCTGACTGCTGTTCCGTACTGGAGTGGAACACCCGTACTCTTGTTTTTGTTTTTCAGGAAAAAAAACACAGCGTCTCTACCCGCAAACTGGCCCTGCTCAGCCTTGCTGTCGGCCTTGTGGGCGGAATCTACGGCATAGGCGGCGGCGCCATCATGGCTCCTTTTCTGGTTTCCTTTTTTGCGCTTCCGGTTTATGCCGTGGCCGGAGCAACACTTTTTGCCACCTTTCTTACATCAGTGGCAGGGGTGAGCTTTTACTTTTTGCTGGCCCCCTTTTATCCGGACATGGCCGTCGCGCCCGACTGGCGCATGGGTCTGCTGGTGGGGCTGGGCGGCATGTGCGGCATGTATCTTGGCGCATGCTGCCAGAAATACATGCCCGCCACTTTGCTGAAGTGCCTTCTGGCGGCCATTTTGCTCTTTACAGCCATACGGTATTTGGGCCAAGGTTTCTAACGGTCGCCTGCCTTTGTCTGGGGCGGCCCATTCAAAGGATACGGCATGAATTCGAATTCCCGGCTGCCCATTGGACTTTTCGATTCCGGCATGGGCGGCCTTACCGTTTTCAAGGCTCTGGCCAGGCGCTTGCCCGGCGAAGATCTGCTCTATCTTGGCGATACGGCCCGGTTGCCCTACGGCACAAAAGGCCGCGAAACCATCATCCGCTATACGCTCAGCGCCGCGCAAAAGCTGGTGGACATGGGCGTAAAAATGCTGGTGGTCGCCTGCAACACGGCTACAGCCGCTGCCCTGCCCGCCCTGCGCGAGCATTTTGCCCCTCTGCCCGTTCTGGGCGTGGTGGAACCAGGATCACAGGCAGCGGCAGAGGCCAGCCGCAACGGACGCATCGTGGTGCTGGCCACAGAGGCCACCATCAACGGCGGCGCTTACCAGCAGGCCATTGCGCGCATCCGGCCCGATGCCGTGGTGCTGACGCGCGCATGCAATCTTTTTGTCTCGCTGGCTGAAGAGGGCTGGATGAACGGCCCCCTGGTGGAAGGCATCATCCGCCGCTACCTTGAAGGGCTTTTTGATGCGCCGGAGAATACAACCGCCAATGACGCCGCGCTTCTGCCCGACACCCTGGTGCTCGGCTGCACGCACTACCCCCTGCTTCAGGACGCATTGCGTCAGGTCGTGGGGCCGGACGTGCACATTGTGGACTCCGCCGCCACCACAGCGGAATTTGTGGCGCAAGAGCTTGGCAAGCTGCATCTGTTGCATCCGGACAGGCCAGCTTTCGCCAGCGACGCCACTGACAAGCGCCAGGGTGAAAGCCATTTTCTGACCACAGACCATGTGTCCCGGTTTATCCGCACTGGCAGCTTGTTTCTTGGCCGAGAAATGACAGAGGGCGAAGTAACCCTGATAGATTTATAGATTGGAATTCTTATTTTCAAATATTTCATTAGACTATCAGTAATCATACGCGGACGAGCAGCCTCGCCAAATCGGTTTTTTTTTGGTACCGTGAGCCAAAAAGCTTGAACGGCGCGCATTTCACGCTTTTTCGTTGACAGAAAAACAGCGCTAACGTAATGAGACAACAGTCTGACGGCGCAATAAACGTCAATGTTCAGAATCCCCCATGGCGCGGCTATGCCGGGTTGGCATATCCGTAGCAATCCCATGCGAGATCGGCCCGTCGGGCCAACGCCTTATGGACATACCTTTGCGTATGGCCCAGTAAGGCATCAATCAGGGAACAAACCGAAATCCTTTATGGAGAAGCATCATGACTAAAGCTGAGCTTGTTGAAAAAATCCATGCCAAAGCCGGCCTTCCCACCAAGGCTAAAGCCGAAGAAGCCCTTGACGCTGTAGTGGCCTCCCTGCGTGAAGCCCTGGCCTCTGGCGAATCCGTGACCTTTACCGGCTTCGGCAGCTTCAAAGTTGTGGAACGTGCCGCCCGCAAGGGTCGCAACCCCCGCACCGGCAAGGAAATCACCATTCCGGCCAGCAAGGTTGCCAAATTCACGCCCGGTAAGGGACTGAAAGACGCCATCAAATAAATTTGACGTAATTTAGTTTTTGCGGCGCGCTCACCCTCCGGGGAGAGCGCGTCGTTGTTTTTCGTGGGGCCGTCAGAGTCGCAACCCCAAGCACCTGCCTGTTTACAACAGCGGGACAATCCGCGCCGCCTTTGCGTGAGGCCCTGCGAAAAGAAGCAAAGCGGTTGATCGCGGCGATCTTGAAAAGCGGGGAGTCACAAAAGAAGCACCAAGAACGTAAAAAACAAATTCATTAAAAACAGCCCAATCAGCTTAAATTCTCACGTGCTAATTGGACGTTTCTCCATGCTGAGTTGACTTTTATTCCAAATTTGCTCCAGTGAATGTAAAGCAAGGAGCAAATATGCGGCAGGAAGAATTTCGAGTCTGGCTTTGTCAGGTAAAAGGGTACAAAGCATCCACAGCCGGAAGCAGAGTGTCAAACTGCATGACAGTGGAAAAGCATGAAGGCCCTCTTGACGCCTTGTTCAAGCGAGACCAGTTTTCCGCTCTTTTGGGCAAGCTCTCCTACAGCAAAGAAGATCAACACCAAAGTCATCCTCCCCGGCATGTCATTCCCATAGACGGCGACATATACAACGGGACGGCAACGCTCCGTTCCGCAATTCGCTTATATCAAGAATTCTTGGGCACCGAATCCGTGCAGCCACTTGCAGAGCTTGTCATGCCCCCACAGCCACAAACGCGCAAGAAAGCTACTGGTGATTGGCCCATATGGGAAATCCCCTCATCGGATACGGCCTTAAAAATGGTCAAGATGGTCACGCCCTACGTCCGTTTTTTACATCCAGATATTGTAGGCGCAATTGTTGAAAACAATGAAAAAAATCGGTTTGCTTGGCGCAAAAAACTTATCAGCCGTGGTATTGACCCAGATTTTTACCTTTGGGAAAAATCAAGTTGCGCCTTTCCCGGCATCCGTCGCTACACAGGCAGCAAAGAGATCGCCTATTATCGCAAGCAAATAGCGCAAGATAATTTTCAGGTTTCAGATGCCCTGCGCCTGGATGACAATTCTTTCCCCAAGCATCTTTGGTCATTCCTTTTTCGAGGCAAAGTTTTTCAAAACTTTGGGCCAGAGGGATACTCCCTCGCCCATCTTGCAGACCATAAAGACTATAAAAATAGGAGAGATGAGGAGTTTGAAATAATCGGCGAGGCACCGGAAAAGCTTTACGGACTGTACAGTTCTGCTTCAAATACAGCCTACATGCCAACCAACCTACTTAAACTGACCGATTTCAATTCAGAAACAAGACTTTTATTACTTAACAAGGCACAGGATTTGTACGGCGAAATATGTAATATCCTGCCGCCCTCCTTGCGCGTGAAGCAACCAGCTCCAGAGTGGAATCTCGGTGATTTTGAATGGGCAGATCCGGTAGGCGCAGGGGCTTCTCTTGATAGCTTTTTTGAATTCCGTTTCAACGCAATAAATGTTTTGTAGGAGGCGGCATGGTGGGAATCCGTAGACGAGAAAAAAGCAATTTGCGGAGGAGTCGAAGAACAAAATGTCTACACTAAAAATGCATGAAAAATCTATAGTTGAAAAAATATTTAACCGCGGTGGCTATGTACTTGACTTCACGGACAACACATATTCAGCTTTTTTTCGTGAGCACCGTGTAAACATTGATGACCCCAAATATAAATTTAATGGCCAATCAAAGATGAAACGTCTCAGAGCTTTCTGGGAAATAGAGCCTGATTTTTTAGTTGGACGAATCCTTCACGCTCTGCTTGAATATGCATGTACAATTGACACTGTACATTCAGAAGATAAAATAAAAGTTGAAAAAATAATTAATCGCTTACTTGAAAAATCTACTTCAACTGCTGAAAGTTCATCAGAAGATAATTTTTTGGAAAAGACGTTCCCCCAAATAGGGTTACGTAATATCATTCAAGACCCTTGCTTGTTAGATGTTATTGAACAACGAATTCAAGAAATACAAAAGTCAATCCATATTGCTCCACTAGCGACTATCTTCTTGTGCGGTAGTACCTTAGAGGGGCTACTTCTTGATATTGCATGTGCAAATCCTAAGCAATTTAATTCCGCGAAGTCAGCCCCAAAAAAGGAAAACTGTGTTTTGCCATTCCAAGAATGGAATCTTGCTTCGCTTATTGATGCGTCTCATGAGTTAGGCTTCATTGGTCTTGATATTAAAAAACATGGGCATAGCTTGCGGGATTTTCGAAACTATATTCATCCCCGCGCCCAGGCAACGCAAAAATTCAATCCTGATAAGCATACCGCACGAATATCGTGGCATGTCCTACAAGCTGCAATTGCAGATTTGACAAAGAAAAGATGAGAAAGAAAAATAGCACCAGGGGGCTGCCCCGAAAGGTTCACACGTTCAGCGGCTTTCAAATGGATTTTTATTAAATAACTATTGCCACATACAAACTTTATCCAAACATTTAATATAGATGCTCGCCCATAACAGTTTTGAAGACTCGGAGGTTTTCAACGCCGGTGGAACCGATTTGAAGCCACTGAGCAAAATTCTTTGAATTTTCGCAAATTACTGCTGGAATGCTATCCTTGTAGCTGTAAGAAATCCATTTGTGTTTTTTCCGTTAATACCTTATAGATATCAGCTCTTGGAGCGTGTTTAGTCGCGCGCACCCTGCGGAGGGGTGGCAGAGCGGTTGATCGCGGCGGTCTTGAAAACCGTTGAAGGTGTGAGCCTTCCGGGGGTTCAAATCCCTCCCCCTCCGCCACAAAAGCATTGCATGCAGCCCCATAAAGCCCCAAAGGCCGTATGGGGCTTCTTTAGTATCCTGCGCTTTTTCTCAATTTTTTAGGGTGTTTTGCCGTTTCCCCAGTTGCGGAATACTGTGGAGGCTGCTACAAAAAACACATTGATCACAGCTAAGTATACAGAGGCGGGGCACAATGCCCGCCCTCTCTATCTGCGCCCTGTCCGGCCTTAATCAGTCAGGACAGGACTCCAGCGGAAGGCATCCCCCCACATTCCGTGTCATGACGGAATGGCCAAGTAGCCCGCAGTCTGGTCTGTCGGGCTTTTTTTGTCAGATGCAGGGCGCGAGCCCACGCATCGTACACCGGCCATCGTGAAGGAGAGCCAATGAAGTTGGGCGTCAAACTTACGCTGTCATTCCTGTCTGTCATCGCCATACTTCTTGTTCTTTCGGGCGTTGGCCTCAAAAACCTCGACGCAATGAACGCACGGGTGCGTGAAATCGACAGCACGTGGCTGCCAGCGGTCATCGCCGTTCAGGGCATGAACATCCAGCTCAATGCCGTTCGGGCTGACCTCGCCGCCATCATGTCGCAAAACTACGCGGACGAAATCCGCAAGTATGAGGCAAGAATCCAGCAGTCCCTGCAAATCATGCAGGAAAACCACGACGCATTTCTCACGCTCATGCAGACCCTGCCCGCAGGTCTTGGCAGCACGGACAAGGAACTCATGGAACGCCTTGACGCCATGTCTACCGAGGCCGCCGAAGTGCGCGAAGGGATGATCAAAAACATGCTCAATGGTCGGCGCGGCCTGGCGGCATCCACTTTTGACAGCAAGTACCGTCCCCTTTTCGACAAAATGGCCGACGCCTGCGCCGAACTGGTCAAACGCAACGTCAGCGGCAGCCAGCAGGCCGCGGCCGATGCCTCGGCCATAGGCGAACAGGCGCGCGCCACATCCCTGATTCTGGCCGCTATCGCCATCATTTGCGCGGCGGGCATCTGTATGAATCTCACGCGTTCCCTCAGCAGGCAACTTGGCAAGGATCCCAGCCAGTTGGCCCTTATCGCCCGGCGGGTGGCCGGAGGCGATTACAGTATGGACAACGACACGTCACGGCGCGGCGTCTACGCCGACATCGTCGCCATGGTGAAGGCCCTGCAAAAGCACATAGAACGGGCACGCCGTGAATCGGAAAAGGCCGTGGAGCAGTCGCGCATGGCGGCGGAAGCCCTGACCAAGGCGGAAGCCTCGGAAGAAAACGCAAAAAAGAAAACAGCGGCAATGCTTGCCACAGCCCAAAAGCTCGAGCGGGTTGCCGAGGCCGTGAGCGCCGCCTCCACCCAGCTTTCTGCGCGCATCGAGCAGTCCGACAAGGGGGCGGTCGCCTCGGCCCGGCGGCTGGCCGAGGCCGCCAGCGCCATGAACCAGATGAACGCCACCGTGCACAATGTGGCTCGCAACGCCGCCCAGGCGTCAGCGGCATCGCTTGATACGCGCGAAAAGGCCGTGGCGGGAGCCAGCATAGTGGAACAGGCCGTGCACAGCATAAGCCAGGTGCATGAGGTCTCGTTGCGACTCACGGAAAATATGGGGCAGCTCAATGACCAGGCCCAGGCCATCAGCAAGATCATGAACGTCATTTCCGACATTGCGGATCAGACCAACCTGCTGGCCCTCAATGCCGCCATCGAGGCGGCACGGGCCGGAGACGCCGGGCGCGGTTTTGCGGTTGTGGCCGACGAGGTGCGCAAGCTGGCCGAAAAAACCATGATTTCAACGCATGATGTGGGCAATGCCATCAGGGCCATCCAGGAGAGCACGGCCACAAGCATGGCTGCCATGGGCACCGCGGCCGCCCAGGTGAACAAGGCCACGGAATTCGCCAACCAGTCCGGCCAGGCCCTGGGAGAGATTGTCACCACTGTTGAAGGAGCGGCGGATCAGGTCAATGCCATTGCCGCAGCCAGCGAGCAGCAGTCAGTTGCCAGCGACGAAATCAACCGCAGCATCTCCACGGTCAACGAGGCCGTGCAGCAGACGGCTCTGGCCATGAGCGAAGCTTCACGGGCCGTTGGCGAACTGAGGCTGCAAACCGGCACCCTGACATCTCTTATTGCGGAAATACGAAACGAGGAGTAAAAACAGTAAACATTTCCGGTTAAATGTATTCTGAGGCCGAGTCGAGCGGCTTCAAAAGAATGCCATGCGTCGCCGTGTCTGCTTTTCAGGTAGGCTGGCGAAGTGCTGCACGCGTGCAGGCATGGACTGTTCTTTTTTTGTAATGCCATGAACCAGAACCTCAATCCCACGCTCACGTGGCTGTGGCTACCCTGCCCGGCCGCGCTGTACGCTGCTTGCTCACAGCCCATCCGGCCGTTATCAGGCAAGCGCCATTACCTCCCCTTTCCCAGCCCACCTTCCGGCACGGTCCCAATGCGGACCTGACGCCTGATTGTCTCAAAACTGCGGCATAACGCCCCATGTCCGGCGCGACCAGGATTTTCTTTCGCGCCCCCCTCAGCAACACCGAACCCGCTGTTTTCACACGGCTGCCAGGCGGAAAGTCCACCCGGACCGACCCGGAGAATCGCCATGCTCAGAGCCATCAACATTTCACAGCGCATCACGTTTTTTGTAATTCTTATGATAGCCATGACCATAGCCATGGCTGTTCTGTCCTTCTTTATGACCAGCAGCGTCATCAGCGAAGGAACCGTTGTGGCCAGAAATGAGCTGCTTGCCTCGCAGCGCGCGCGCATCAAGGATGTGACCCACTCCTCTGCCCTGGGGCTGGCGGCCATGACAAAGGGGCTGCCCCAGCAGGAGCAGTTGCGCGTCATTGCCGATTATGTGGAAAAATCCCGCTTTGAGGACGATGCTTCAGGCTATTTTTATGTCTATGAGGGCACCGTCTGCGTAGCCCACCCCACGCAAAAGCAGATCATCGGCAAGGACCTGTCCGGCACGGCCGACAAGCAGGGCGTGCACTATGTGACGGAACTGAGCAAGGCATCGGCCAAGGGCGGGGGTTTTGTGGATTTTGTCTTTCCCAAGCCTGGCGCAGGTGACGTGTTCAAGCTCGGCTATGCCGAAAACGTCCAGGGCACGCCGTACTGGATAGGAACCGGCGTCTACATCGACAATGTGGACAGGGACGAAATCAAACTGCACAACACCATGCACGCGCTGCTCACAGAAACGCTTACCACCTATGGCGGCGGCTTTCTGGCCATCCTGCTGCTTCTTGTGATTCCCCTTTCCTACCATCTGGTGACATCCATCACCCGGCCTCTGGGCAGCATCACCGGCCAGGCCCGGGCTGTGGCCGCTGGCGATCTTGATGTACACATCGCGCCCACGGGCAAGGATGAAGTGGCTGTGCTGGAGCAGGCCCTGCGCGACATGGTCGGCAATCTCAAGCGGCTCATCGGCCAGGCTGCGGAAAAGAGCCGTCAGGCCGATGCGGCGGCCGCAGAGGCCAGAGCGGCCCAGGGCAAGGCCGAGCAGGCTGGCAAAAACGCGCAGGCCAAGACTGACGCCATGCTTGTGGCCGCCGACAAACTGGAACAGGTGGCCCATGTAGTCAGCACGGCCTCGACCCAGCTTGCGGCCCAGATCGAGCAGTCCGACAAGGGCGCGCTGGATGCAGCCAGCCGCCTGACCGATGCCGCCACCGCCATGAACGAGATGAACGCCACGGTGCAAAGCGTGGCCCGCAACGCTTCCGAGGCTTCCGCCGCTTCGCGCGACACGCGCGAAAGGGCCATTGCCGGAGCGCATATTGTGGAGCAGTCCGTGTACAGCATAGGGCAGGTGCACGAGGTTTCGCGCCGCCTCACGGAAAATATGGGCCAGCTCAACGACCAGGCCCAGGCCATCAGCAAGATCATGAACGTCATTTCCGACATTGCCGACCAGACAAACCTGCTGGCCCTTAACGCGGCCATCGAGGCGGCCCGCGCCGGAGACGCCGGACGCGGCTTCGCCGTTGTGGCCGACGAGGTTCGCAAACTGGCGGAAAAAACCATGGCTTCCACCCATGATGTGGGCAATGCCATCACTGCCATTCAGGAAAGCGCGACCAAGAGCCTCACCGCCGTGGAAAGCGCGTCGGAGCAGGTGGAGCAGGCCACGCAATTCGCCAGCCAGTCCGGCCAGGCCCTCGGCGAAATTGTCACCACGGTTGAAGCCACGGCAGATCAGGTCAATGCCATTGCCGCCGCCAGCGAACAGCAGTCCGCCGCCAGCGAGGAAATCAACCGCTCCATCACCTCGGTCAACGAAGTGGTGCAGCAGACAGCCCAGGCCATGACCGACGCGGCACGGGCCGTCAGCGATCTGGCGCTCCAGGCGCACAGTCTCACCGACCTCATCGCGGACATGAAAAAATAGCCCCGCAGAGCCCATGCCAGCGCCAGGCTCGCGGCCAGGCTCGTGGCCAGGCTCGGGTGATGTCCAAGGCTCGCGCCCATGCTCCCGCCCATGTTCGCGTGATGCTGCGCAAGGCTCAGGCGGCCGTGAAATGCCCTACCCCATGCTGACAGTAAAAGTCCCTCCGCCCATACAGGGCGGAGGGACTTTTTGCGCAACAAAAGGGTGAATCACTCTTGCGCCGCTGCAGTATTTGTGGCGCAAAAAGGCGCGGCGCGAACAGCACGCACATGCCGCAGCAGAGCACAGGCCTTTTTTCAAGGGTAAACGGCTCTGGCCGCGGGCGCGCTTTGCCCGTGATTTGACCGGGCCGCAATGGGCACAACGTCAGCGCCGCAACCACTGCCGCAAGGGCAACATTGACAGTTAGTTATGCATTCACGCGCCGTAACGAAGGTGTTGCAAGCTTTGAAGATGGAGGTTCCCAGAGTTGCTCTGCCCTGAGAAGGGGGATGCGTCTATTCTTCAAGCCAGGAATCGTCTTCAAGCACAGTGTAGCCGCGCACCACGAGGTAGTTCACGCCATCGACCTCTTCATGCTGGCCGGTCACCTCCACAGGAAGGCTGACTTCATCGTCAAGGTCAACACCAGCTCCACGAGGTACAATACGGTATTCCACATCGTCCTGGATCACGGCCACCCTGGCCTGCCGCGCGTCCACAGAGCGCGGCACTGCCGTAACATATCCTTTGATAGTAAGGGGACTCTTGTTCATATGCTGTCTTATTGCCTTTAATAAGCCGATTTTTTTCGCTATAGCGCCTTTCATGCGGCGATGCAAGGTTTCTGGGCCCTGTAAACTGACCTTTTTTTTGCGCGGCCAGCCACAATAGAGCCTGCAAACTTTGAAAAAGGTGAACACCCTGACGCTGCACACAAATGCAGCGCGCCACAAAAAGGCAAGCGACATAAAACCAGCCCAACGGGCATATTACAGGCCGCACTTCTTCATAAGCTCATACCAGTGCCCGCGCGATATGCCAGCCCGCGTCGCAGCCTTGCGCACGTCGCCGCCGCTGACGGCCCATACGCGGCGCACATAGGCTTCTTCGGCCTGAGCCTTCCACTGGCGCAGCGCTGGCAGGCTCTCCTCCGAACCGGAAAGCGGCGGCAGACCGCCCGCTATGCCGCCCGCTGCGTCGCCAGAAGGGACGCTGGAAGCGCCCGCAAATACTCCCGCAGGGCCGCCGGACGGGACGCTGGAAGCCTGAAATCCGCTGGCAACGGGCTGGGAGGCACTACTGGCGGCAGATTCGGCAAAAGCGCCTTCCTGCCCCCGGCCCATACGGCGACGGGCCTCGTCCACGCGCATACGGGTGGACATATGCACGGGCAGAAGCAGATCGCCCTGTCCGGCGGCCAGGCAGGCGCGCTCTATGCAATGGATAAGCTCGCGCACATTGCCTGGCCAGGGATATTCCATAAGCATGTCCAGCACCTGCCCGGAAATGGCCTTGCCCGGCAGATCATTGTGCAGGCAGAAGCGGCTGACGGTCTGCTGGGCCAGCGCGGGGATCTCGTCCCTTCTCTCGCGCAGGGGCGGAATGACGATGGTGAGACCCTGAAGGCGGTACAGCAGATCAGAGCGAAAGGAGCCGTCCCCGGCCATGACCTCGATGTTTTTATTGGTGGCCGCCACAAGGCGAAAGTCGCTGCTGACCTCGCGCACTTCACCCACGGGCCTGAACCGCTTGAGCTCAAGGGCGCGCAAAAAAGCGCCCTGCATGGGCTGGGGCAGGTCGCCCACTTCGTCAAGAAAAAGCGTGCCCTTGTGGGCCGCCAGCAAAAGCCCTTCCCGCGCCCTGTCAGCCCCGGTGAACGCGCCACGGCTGTGCCCGAAAAGGTGGCTCTCCACCAGGGTTTCAGGCAGCGAGGCGCAGTCCACCGTCACAAAAGGGCGCGCGGCCCTTGCGCTGTTGCGGTACAGGGCCTTGGCAAAAACTTCCTTGCCAACCCCGGTTTCGCCCAGCAAAAGCACGTTGACCTCGCTCTGCGCGGCCTGGGCCAAAAGCTTCAGGGCATGGCTCATACCCACGCCCGCTCCCAGGATATGGCCGCTGTCCACCAGGAGGGATTCCGGCCCCGGAACCCTGTTTTTGCGGAAGGTCAGCACATGGCGCAGACACTGCTCGATGTCGCGCACCTTCAGGGGCTTGGTCAGAAACTCCCAGGCCCCCGAGCGCAGGGCAATTTCGGCGGCGTCGCCGTCGCCGTGCCCCGTAATGATGACCACATCGGGCATGCCGGGCAGATGGGCAAAGTCGCCCTGCCATTCAAGGCCGCTGCCGTCGGGCAGCCAGACGTCAAGAAGCACGACGTCCACGCCCTGTCGGCCCATCTCCAGCCCCTGGCTGAGGTTCTCCGCCAGCAGCACTTCGTGCCCCATGCGCGTGCACACCACCTCAACCATGGTGCGCATGAGGGCTTCGTCATCCACCACGAGAATACGGGCCATCAACAGCCTCCCTTGCAGCCCGCCGGGGCCGTGCCTGCCGCGTAACCCGCCCCAGTGCCCGCCCCAATGCCCGGCACAGGACACGGAACAGGACACGGCACAAGCGTTGTACCCGACATGGCGTCCACGCCGTTCATATCTTTGCCCAGATCTTTGTCCAGTTCTTTGCCCAGTTCTTTGTCCAGCATACCCAGAGCCTCCCGCAGAGCGGTGCGCATCTCGGCCACGGCCTGCTCAATATCCGTTTTTTGCGCGTGCTCCACATGGCAGGCCCGCTCCCGCAGCACATCAAAGCGCATGGTTCCGGCGGAGTTCTTGACGGCATGCCCCAGCCGCCGCAGGCAGGCATCGTCACCCGCGGCCAGGGCCGCTTCCAGTTCCGCGTCACGAATGCGCAAATCCCCCCGCAACACTCCGGCCAGCTGCGTCAGCAACTCAAGGTCGTCATCCAGAGCGTCCATGGCCGCCTGCCTGTTCCAGAGCGCCAGAGCCTCTTCCCCTTGCGGGTCAAGATCGCCCCCAACCTTCGCTTCGCGCCCACGTGGCGCGGCAGGGGCAGAATATCCGGCAGGAGCAGAATATCCGGCAGGGGCAGAATGTTCAGCAGGTGCAGAATGTTCGGCAGGTGCAGAATGTTCGGCAGGTGCAGAATGTTCGGGCTGGCAGCGCAAGGCGTGCGCACTGCCTTCAGTCCCCAACAGGGAGGACAGTTTTTTGCGCAGCACGGCAAAGGTCAGGGGTTTGAGCAAGACGAGATCAGCCCTCAGGTCTTTGCAGCGCCGCCGGTCTTCCGCGTCAAGGGCGGCGGTGTAAATGACGGTTTTTTGCAGCACCGGAACGGCGGCATGGCCGAGGCGCACGGCCTGCAGCACGTCAAGCCCGCTCATGTCGGGCATGCGCGCGTCAAGAATAACCAGATCCCACGGGCCTTGTGCCAGGGCGGCCAGAGCGGCCTTGCCGTCACGCGCCATGTGCACGCACGCGCCCTCGGCCCGCAGCATATGTTCCATTATGTACCTGTTGGCCTCATTGTCTTCGGCCACAAGAATGCGGCGGCCCGCAAAACAGCCGTTTTCTGAACCAGGATCGGCCCCGCCGCCAGCGTCTGCGTCAACATCGGCGGCAGGGTCTGTGACAGCATCGGCGGCAGGATATGTGGCAGCATCCGCCAGTGCGCATTCTGCGGCACAGGCCAGGAATGAGGACCAGGCAGGGGGCGACGCGGCGAACGCCGCAGACCCGGCCGACGACTCCGGTTTGGTGGAAAGCGTGGTCGCTGCGGGCGACTCAGGCCCGGCCGACAATTCTGGTTCAGCGGACGGCGCAGGTTTGGCAGACGCGTCAGGCTCTGTGGAAAACGCCGACGAGGCAGGTAGACCAGACGCCCCGGCGGCCCCAACGACAGTCCCCGGCGCTGCTTCCGGCGCTGCGCAGGCACTGTGCGCCGACGCTGCGACGGCGTGACAGTCGGGGCTGCCGCTCTTTTTTCCTTCAGCGCAGCCGTGCAGTTGCAGGCACACCTCAAGGGTAAAACAGGAACCCCTGCCCGGCGCGGAATTCACCGTCACATCGCCGCCCATGCGGCGGGCAATGGTGCGCGCGATATACAGTCCAAGCCCTGTGCCGGGAGCCGACGACGCATCGCTGCCCCGCTGAAAGCTTTCAAAGATGCGCTCGGCTCTTCAAGGGGCAGACCCGGCCCTGTATCCTGCACCAGAATCCTGAGACACAGGGTATCCGCCGAGCCAAAAGGAGTGCTTGCGGGTTTTCGCCCGGCAGGCCCCACGCAGACGCGCACACGCCCAAGTTCGGTAAACTTCACCGCGTTGCTCACAAGGTTGCCCAGGGCCTGACGCAAACGAAAACTGTCGCCCACAACGGCGTCCGGCAGTTGCGGGTCCACGTCCAGATCAATATCCAGCCCCTTGGCCTCTGCCACCGGCAAAAACAGGACGATGCAGTCATCAAGGGCCGCACGCAGGGAAAAGGGGGCGGCCCGCAGTTGCAGCGCGCCCTGCTCAAGACTTGCGTGGTCGGTAACGTCGCGCACCATTTCCAGCAGAGCGCCGCCCGCCTGCGTGAGATAGCGCAGGGCGTTCTTGCGTTCCTTTTCCGGAGCGCCCTTTTGCTGCAAAAGTTCGCTCATGCCCAGTATGGCCGTCAGCGGCGTGCACATGTCGTGACTCAGGCGGGCCATGAAGGCGCTCTTCATGCGGCTGGTTTCTTCGGCCAGCCAGCGCCGCCGCGTGAGGTTGAGCGTAAGCCCGCCGATGGCAAGCACGCCCGTCAGGCCCAGCAGGGAGTAGAGCAGGCGCATGTTGCGCTGTTGCAGACCAGCGTTGTGCATATAGGCTTCGGCGTTCTGGCTGACGCTGATGCCGCCGAGCACCTCGCCCACCTTGCGGCCCTGGTGGCAGCGCAGGCAGCTTTCCTGCGCTATAAGCACGTTGAGCAGGCGCAGTTTGCCCTGTCCGTCCGTTTCAGGAGCGCTGAAGATTTCCCGCGCCCCCTCTGTACACTGGACAAGGGCGTCGGACTCCCAGGCGTCAGCCTTGTTTTCTGGGCGCAGGGGCACATTGCTGATGATGCTGATGCCAATGCCCGGCTCCGAATTTCGTTCAGCCAACTGGCGGCTCATATAGGCGGGATTTATGAGCACAAGGGTGCGCCCGTCCGCTGTTTCCACGGTGCGTTCAGCTTCGGGCAGCCAGGGATTGGGCTGGCCGTATGCGCTTTTCAGCACATAGACGCCGCCGTGGACAGCATTCCAGTTGCGGGCGTCCATAAGTTGTCGCGCAACGGTGGATAATCTGGTATGTTCCAGCTCAAGCCTGTGGGCTTCATCAACGCGCGCGGCCTGCCGGTAGAGTGCGAGGGTGAATACAAGCCATAAAAAACAGGCCAGTAGGGGCAGCCAGATGGCCGGGCCATTCTTTTTTGCGGCAACGTGCGCCATGAAAACCTCGCGTTTTGAGGAGGAGCAGGAGCCAATCTGTTGTCATAATTTAATGAAATTTTGTCATTTTTATCTGAATATAGCAAGGCCGGCAGCCTCCATTGCCAAAAAAATCACATAACGCCTAAGTTTATTACGCTTTTTTCAAACCCTAAATATCTGTACAAATGGTACACTTTTTGATGGTATAGTGGTCGAAATTGTGTTGCCATGGTGGCAGCATACTGGGCGGTCTGCCTGGATTAACCGACCACCCGGCGACTTATTCAGAGCATTTTCATTGTGAAATGCTCTGGCGGCTGAATGGGCAGACGCCCGCCGTTACGGCCCATGTTCCCTGTCTGTCTGGGTACATACTGTGGTACATGCTGTAATGGTTGTGGGTTAACCTTTGGGAACGCCTGTTCTCAAAATCTGCTTCAGCGGTTGTCAGCGCTCATGACTACGCAGGCTGCCAAGCCTGCCAGTGGGCGATACCCCGCCCTGGGAATCTGGGTTTTCAGGGCACATCTGCACTAGAGCGGTTAACAAATGAATTGTGTTAACTGCTCTGCAAGGATTTTCGTGAAAATCCTTGTCACGAAATGCACGCAGGCAGGCTTTGTCTGACGTACGCGGGCATTTCAAGTGTTAATGCTCTAGGAGCGAGTGAAGGAGGCTCTATGGGTACACCCCGCAATGGACCCTGGCTCAAATGGCTGATGGGCGGCGTTGCGGCGGGCATGGTGCTACTGGGCGTCATGGCGTATGCCATGATTACCACGGACCAGCGGCCGTTCTGCGCCAGCTGTCATATCATGCAGGAAGCTGCCGTGACCCAGAAAATGGGTATGCACGCCAAGCTCTCGTGTAATGAGTGCCATGCCCCGCACAATCTTTTGGTCAAACTGCCGTTCAAGGCAAAAGAAGGGCTGCGCGACGTAGTGGGCAACATCTCGGGTCACGATGTTCCGCATCCCCCAAGTCTGCACACCCGTGATGTGGTCAACGCCAACTGCAAGGCGTGCCATGCCCAAACCAACATCAACGTGGCCAGCATGGACGCCAAGCCTTATTGCGTGGATTGTCACCGGGGCGTCACCCACATGCGTACGCGGCCTATCAGCACAAGGACGGTAGCCTATGAATAAGCGAATTGTGACCACGGCCCTGGCTCTGGCCACGCTGCTGGGCGTTGCTTTGCTCAGCGGCTGTCAGGATGTTTCCACCGAGCTGAAGGCCCCCAAATACAAAACAGGCATCCCTGAAACGGAACTCAAGATGTCGGCCTTCAAGGGCCAGTTTCCCCAACAGTACGCTTCGTATATGAAAAATAACGAAGACACGGTCATGACCGAATATAAGGGGTCGGTTCCCTATCACAAGAATGACAACGTGAATCCCCTGCCCAAGGGCTTCAAACATGCCCAGCCCTATTTGAAAAACCTCTGGCTGGGCTATCCTTTCATGTATGAATACAATGAAACGCGCGGGCACACCCACGCCATTGACGACTTTGTGAACATTGACCGCATCAACCGTTACGGCGCCGACGGCAAGGGCAACATGCCCGCCACCTGCTGGAACTGCAAAACCCCCAAGATGATGGAATGGGTCGGCAAGTACGGCGACAAGTTCTGGTCCATGGACGTCAATGAATTCCGTGGCAAGGACAAGATCAGCGCCCATGAAGAAAGCATAAGCTGCGCCACCTGCCACGACCCCGGCACTATGGAACTGCGCCTGTATTCCGAACCGCTCAAGGATTGGCTCAAGCGCAGCGGCAGAGACTGGCAGAATATAAGCCGTAACGAAAAGCGCATGCTCGTCTGCGCCCAGTGCCATGTGGAATACTACTTTACCCACAAGGACAACGGCCCGGCTGCCAAGCCCGTCTTCCCCTGGGATAACGGCATGAACCCCGAAGACATGTATCAGTACTACAAGGGGCACGGCGCCAAGGGCGCTGACGGCAAGCCCGGCCCCTTTGCCGACTGGGTACACGCTGCCTCCAAGGTGCCCATGATCAAGATGCAGCACCCCGATTACGAAACCTTCCAGGACGGCCCCCACGGCGCGGCCGGCGTTGCCTGCGCCGACTGCCACATTGCAGTACGTGCGTGAAGACGGCAAGAAGATCTCCAGCCACTGGATGACCTCGCCCATGAAGGATCCCGAAATGCGCGCCTGCCGCCAGTGCCACGCTGACAAGACCGCTGACTACCTGCGTGGGCGTGTGCTGTACACCCAGAAAAAGACTTACGAGCAGTTGATCAAGGCACAGGAAATCTCCGTCAAGGCCCATGAGGCCGTGCGCCTTGCCAATGCCTATGACGGCCACCGCGCTCCCAACTATGAAGTCCTCATGACTGAAGCGCGCGACATGGTGCGCAAGGGCCAGCTGTTCTGGGACTACGTCTCTGCTGAAAACAGCGTGGGTTTCCATAACCCGGCAAAAGCCCTCGACACCCTCATGACCAGTATGGAATGCAGCCAGAAGGCCGTTGACCTGGCCACCC
Source organism: Desulfovibrio sp. (assembly GCF_034006445.1). Lineage (NCBI taxonomy): Bacteria > Pseudomonadati > Thermodesulfobacteriota > Desulfovibrionia > Desulfovibrionales > Desulfovibrionaceae > Desulfovibrio > Desulfovibrio sp. The sequence continues at coordinate 26,160 of NZ_JAVESS010000008.1, forward strand.
AGGCCACGGAATTTGGCATCGCCCCGGCACTGGCCGGCGACATCAAGGAAATTGTGCCGCCCATCCTGGACATGAGCCGCAAGCTCCAGCAGGACCCGGAATTCTTGCAGAAGAATCCCTGGACCAAGCTCCTGCCCGTGCTGCCCAAGGCTGAACAGGTCTGGGAAGGCCAGGATCGCCTGAGCTCCCAGAATGGCCAGGCCAAATAGTTTCACGCAGCCCATAACCTCCATGCAGCCATAACCTCCACAGGCTTTGTCTGCACACATCCGCCCGCGAACGCCACTGGCATTCGCGGGCGGACACTTTTAGAGCATTTTCGCATTGAGAATATCCATTCTCGCGGCAGCCCTTGGGCGGCGAAGAAGCCTTACGGATGGCGACAGCATCGCTAGTGACGTTGCTCTACGGCCAGACTTGATAGTGCCCCGTATCTTTTCTACTATCTGCCGTAACACCCCCCAAGCGGGCCCCCTGGCAACCCTCCAATGCATGGCCTCCCGGCCTGATCCAGACCGGGCAAGGCAAACGAGGCAAGAATGAAAAAAATTCTGGAACCGGGCATTACCGGCACATCCGAGATCACTGTCAGTGAAAAAATGCTGGCCTGCCACGTTGGCAGCGGCCTTGTGGAAGTTTTTTCCACAGCCATGATGATAGCCTGGATGGAAGCCACCGCCGTGGCCCTGGTGCAGGACGCCCTGCCCGAAGGCATGACCACCGTGGGCACCAGGGTGGACGTGGCCCATGTGGCGGCGACCCCCTGCGGCATGAAGGTGACCTTCACCGCCGAACTGACGGCCATGTCCGCCAACGGCAAAGGGCTTACTTTCAAGGTCAGCGCGCATGACGAGGCAGGGCTTATCGGCGAGGGCGTTCACGAGCGCGTTGTGGTAAACAGGGAAAAATTTGAAAGCCGCACCCGCGACCGCAAGGGCAGCACCTGCTGACAGATGGCCCATCCGAAGGGCTGCGACTGCTGACAGCAGCCCGCCATCTGGAGCCAACCTAATCCATAGGCTTTCGCCATAAAACTTGTTAGGCTGGGGCTGTCCGCACAGTCGGACACAAGGAGAATACCTATGAGCACTCTGACCTTCGTGGGCATTTCAGGCAGCCTGCGCCACGCCTCCCGCAATTCGGGACTGCTGCGCTGCTGCGCCGCCCATCTTCCCGAGGGCGTCCGTATGGAAATAGCGAATATTTCCGCCCTGCCCTTTTATAATGAAGACATTGAAAAACCCCAGGCCGCCAAAGACCTCATCGCGCAGGTCACCGCCGCGGACGCCCTGGTGCTGGCCTGCCCGGAATACAACTATTCCCTGGCCCCGGCCCTGAAAAACGCGCTGGACTGGGTTTCACGCGAACCCAACCTCGCGCCGCTTTCGGGCAAGTCCGTCTGCATCGTGGGCGCGGGGGGCGGCATGGGCACCTGCCGCAGCCAGTACCATCTGCGCCAGGTCTGCGTGTACCTGAACCTGCACGTGCTGAACAAACCCGAACTGTTTTCCAATGCCTTCAGCCCCTGCTTTGACGACAAGGGCAATGTGGTGGACGAGGCCCTGACCAAACAGACCGCCGAGGTCATGCAGGCCCTTGCACAGTGGACACGCCAGCTCAAGAAGTAAGTTTTGGAGTAGTTTCACGGTGCACTGCACGGTGAACTGTGCGGTGAAATGCACGGTGAAATGCGCGGTGAAATGCTTTGTGGGGGAGGGACCCTTTTGGAAAAGGGTCTCCTCCCCCACACCCCCACCCCCTAAAACTCTTAGTGTATTTTAGTAGAATACAACGGAGTTCTGATCTGAGGTGGGAGTTCCAGAGCAGCTTCTTCCAGGCATCACGCCATCTCAACGCTACGCTGCTTTAAGCTTTTTACACAGTGAACTGAAAACCCGCTCCGGCATGCCGGAGCGGGTTTTCAGTCTGCCATTGCGGCAATGCACGGCTGACAGGGTGGAGGCGGCTTTTTTTACTGTGTACGGTCTGCGGCGTGACCAGCGCCGGAAATGTCATGCGAGCGGTTTATCACTAAAAAGCTCCGACGGCTGCGGGAAAGACGCGCGTCGCGAGACAAAACTCAATACATTCATGCTGCTACGCGGAGGCACGAGAGACTGAAACCCTGTTCTGCCGCGCTTACCGTTTTGACGCTTTTGCAGCGGCTGGCGCTTGCGGCTCACTGTTATGGCGCACCATGATGGCCTTGGCCTCACGACGCCGCAGGGCAATGGTGACTTCAGCGCAGCGCAGGGCCAGAGGGTCGCGCAGGGGAGCATAACCCACCACGGAAACAGGCATACCCGAACCAAGCCCCATGTCGCGTATCCTGCGTGCCAGTTCACCCCTGGCATTAATGCTTACAATAAACGCAGGCTCGCCAACCTTGAGGGCTGTGATCGGAAAAATATTTTCAGTCCTGTCCATATTCCCCCCAACAACAAAAGGACTTCGCCCACGCGCTCCATGCGGCAGCAGCCACTGGCAGTACCGACTGGCAGTACCGACTGGCAGTATCGACGCCCCGGCCAGTGGCCGATCAGAGGGCTGGCAAAGGGGCTGACAAAGAGGCCAGCCAGACGCCGCGCCACACAGACGTTTGAACCTGAACCAGAGCGCACACAGCGTGCGCTGGCCAGGGATTTTTAACGGGACGCAAAAACAAAAACAAATTTCATTTTCAACCTATTCCAAGCAGCATCCGCCGTCAAGGCTGGCTGCAATTATTTAAATAAATTATTTCATATGGTAACAACAATTATTTCTGGCTTGCCGCTGCGCCCCTGCGCCGACCTCTCGACCACCGGGGGCAAGTCTGGCATTCTTGCCCGGTGGTTGAGGGCAAACCCACGGCGGTTTCGCGCAAGGGGCGTGCTCCTGATCACCACAGACTTGAGGAAGCACTGATTAAAGAGCCTCCTGAAAACGCGCTGGTATTTTCTTTGGCAAGGCGCGATCTTTTTTCAAGCTGGAGTGGACTCTTCCGTCCTCCACTGTTTCAAAAAAAGTGAAGCAAGGCCGTCAAACGGAAGACATCAGTGTTTCCTTAACAGAAAAATCTGGCACCCGCCAAAACGCCGCCAGAGGAAGCTCGTCATGAACATGCTGCAAAAAGCTCTCAGCCGGGGTCTTACCCCTGCCAATATCATTAGTTACGCCAGCCTTCAGGTTATGACGCGCTGGGGCCGCTTTTTTGGCACCCTGCGGCTGCGCTGCAAGGCCGCCCTTCTTGGCGTGCCCGTGGGTTCCGGCGTGACTGCGCACGGCCCGGTGGGCCTCATGCGCTGGCCGGGCAGCCACATCACCATCGGCGCGGGAACCAGCCTCATTTCTTCCTGGCGGCGGGCAACAGCAGCGGCTCTGGCCACACCAGTGCGCCTGCGCACCTTCGGCCCCGGCGCGCGCATAGATATCGGCCCCGGCGCGCAGCTCAGCGGCACGTCCATTGCGGCACGCTCCACAACCATCAGCATAGGGCGGCAAGTACTCATCGCGCCCAACTGCATCATTGTGGATTCAGACTTTCACGCCCACTGGCCGCCCGAAGCCCGCGCCACCGAACCGGGCATGGAAGGCGACAGGCCCGTGACCATCGGCGATTACGCCTGGATTGGCCTTAACTGCATCATTCTCAAAGGCGTCGCCATTGGCGAGGGAGCCATCATCGGCGCGGGCAGCGTGGTCACAAAGGACGTGCCGCCGCACAGCCTTGCCGTGGGTTCGCCCGCGCGCGTGGTGCGCTCCCTTGTTCCCGGCCAAGACCGCGCGGCCGCCGCGCGCCCAGCCAGCCACGCGACGGATGCCGGACAGTCCCAGGCCGCGCAATTCCAGGCAGCGCAGTCCCAGGCCCCGCTGGCTGAGGCCGCGCAATTCCAGGCAGCGCAGTCCCAGGCCGCGCAATCCGAGGCCGCGCAATGCGAGGCCCCGCATGCCGGGAACGCGCAGACTGCCGACCCCGCAACCCTTGCCCCGCAATCCCAGGGCGCGCCGTCCGAGGCCCCGCAGGGGGGCTTTGGTCAATGACCCTTTCCTTAGCGAAAGTCCCCTGCATGGAAGCGTAAATGTCTGTTGGTTCCTATATCGCCGCCCTGCTGGCTTCCGAAAAGCTTGGCGGGCAGGTTACCTGCCATCGCCTGCTGCCCGCCGCTGATCCGCAGTATGCGCAAACGCGCCTGCCCTGGCCCACGGCCATCAGCCGCATCCTTGAGCAGCGCGGCATTGCCGGGCTGTACAGCCATCAGGCCCTGGCCACGGATCATATCCGCGCGGGGCACTCCATTGTGGCGGCCACGCCCACGGCCAGCGGCAAAAGCCTCATTTACAACCTGCCCGTGCTGGAGCGTCATTTGCGCGACCCCGACGCGCGCGCCCTCTATCTTTTCCCCCTCAAGGCCCTGGCGCAGGATCAGCTTGCCGCCTTCAACGCCCTTACAGCCACATGGCCCAAGGACGCCCGCCCCGCCGCCGCCCTGTATGACGGCGACACCACGGATCACTTCCGGCGCAAAATCCGCCGCGACCCGCCCGCTGTGCTCATCAGCAATCCCGAAATGCTGCACCTGGGCATCTTGCCCCACCACGAGCAGTGGGCCGCCTTTCTGGCGGGCCTCACCCACGTGGTGGTGGACGAAGCCCACACCTATCGCGGCGTGTTCGGCGCGCACATGGCGCAAGTCTTCCGGCGGCTCAACCGGCTGGCCGGACGCTACGGCGCAAAGCCCGTCTATGTGCTGTGTACCGCCACCGTGGGCAACCCCGGCGAACTGGGGGCCGCGCTCACCGGCACGGCATACCCCGCTGCGGACGAAAACATTACGACAGAAAACACTGCGCCAGGCGGCACAGGCAGCGGCACAGCCCGTAGCGCACCTGACAGCATTGTCAGCGCCACAGCAACTGCCCCGGTGTTCCAGACCGTGAACCCGGCCGCGCCGCCCCCCGTTGTCATCGACAAATCCGGCGCGCCCCAAGGGCCTCGGCATTTTGTCTTTCTCAATCCGGAGCAGAGCCCGGCCACGGCGGCCATTGACCTGCTCAAGGCGGCCCTGGCGCGCAACCTGCGCACCATTGTTTACTGCCGTTCGCGCCGCATGACCGAGCTTATCAGCCTGTGGGCCGGGCAGTCCGGCTCCTTTGCCAGCCGCATTTCCGCCTACCGTGCGGGTTTTCTGCCCGAGGAGCGCCGCAGCATCGAGTCGCGCATGGCCAGCGGCGACCTGCTGGCTGTGGTCAGCACCAGCGCCCTTGAACTGGGCATCGACATCGGCGGGCTGGATGTCTGCATCCTGGTGGGCTATCCCGGCACTGTCATGGCCACCTTGCAGCGAGGCGGCCGTGTGGGCCGGGCGCAGCAGGAATCTGCCGTGATCATTGTGGCGGGCGAGGACGCGCTGGACCAGTATTTTGCCCGCAATCCCGACGATTTTTTCAGCCGCCCGCCGGAAAAGGCCGTGGTCAACCCGGACAACGAGGTCATCCTGGCCCGGCATCTGGAATGCGCCGCCGCCGAAATGCCCCTGCGCCCCGGCGAGCCCATGCTGGCCAGCGCCGCCGCCCTGACCGCCGCCCGCCAGCTCAATGCCCAGGGTCTGCTGCTGCAATCGGCGGACGGCAGCCAGCTCATGGCTTCGCGCAAGCGCCCCCAGCGACATGTGGATCTGCGCGGCACAGGCCAGACTTTCAGTATTGAAGACGAGCAGGGCCACATCATCGGTTCTGTGGACGGCTTTCGCGCCTGGCGCGAAACGCATCCCGGCGCTGTCTACCTGCACAGGGGCCGCAGCTACATCATTGACGACATGGACCCGGCCCGCGCCCGCATCATGGCCAAGGAGGCCAAGGTGGGCTGGTTTACCCGCACACGTGGCCAAAAAACCACAGACATTCTTGAGGAAACCGCGCGCATGTCCCTGGGGCGCGCGCTGGTGTGCCGGGGCCGCCTGCGCATTATCGACACCGTCACGGGCTATGAAAAGCGCTCCACATCGGGCAACCGCCTGCTGACCATCACGCCGCTGGACGCCCCGCCACAGGTTTTTGAAACCGAAGGCCTGTGGTTTGTCATCCCCGACAACATCCGCGCGGAGATGGAAGACAACTTCATGCACTTTATGGGCGGCATCCATGCGCTGGAGCACGCTGCCATCGGCATGCTGCCCCTGCTCATCATGGCCGACCGCAACGACTTTGGCGGCATATCCACCCCCATGCACGCCCAGTTGGGGCTGTCCGCCGTGTTTATTTACGACGGCCTGCCCGGCGGCGCGGGCCTCACGCGCCAGGCCTTTGGCGATGCCCGCGCCCTGTTGGAAGCCACCTATAAAACCGTGGCAGCCTGCCCCTGCGAGGACGGCTGCCCCTCCTGCGTGCATTCGCCCAAATGCGGCTCCGGCAACCGCCCCATTGACAAACGGGCGGCCCTGGAACTGCTGCGCCAGTTGCTGACGCCCGGCACAGAAGGCGACACGCTGCACGAAAAACTGGTCATCAGCCCGCCGCCCCCGCGCCCCGAACTTGAGTTTGTGGCAGCCGGGGTCACGGCGGATTTCCAATCCCGGCCCCATGCCGCTGCAAGCCCGCACAACGTGCCTGCGCCCGCTGCTCGCGCAGGCAACGGCTTTTCCACAGACACGTCCGCACCTTCAGGCAACGCCGCTCACGCACACAATGGCCTTCCCACAAGCAGCGCCACGCCCGCAGGTAGCACCTTTCCCGCAGGCTGCCCCGCACCTACAGACAGCACCGCCCCTGCGGGCAGCCCTGCAGAAACCCCGCCGGCCAGGGCAGTCAGGGCAGGTAGCGCGCTCCCCCATCATGCCGCAGGCCACGGCGTGAACCCCGCACCAGCCAGCACTGAAGGAGGCTCCCCCATGACAGATCTTATGGGCTACATATCCTTGCCGCCGCCAGAGCATTTTGTGGTTTTTGACGTGGAGACGCGCCGCTCCGCAGCCGAGGTGGGGGGTTGGCACAAGGCTGGCGACATGGGCGTCAGCGTGGCCGTGGCCTATGACAGCCGCAATGATGATTTTTTCAGCTACACGCAGGACGAGTTACCCGCCCTGTTTGAGCGCATGCGGGCATCCGGCCTGGTGGTGGGCTTCAACAGCCTGCGTTTTGACTATGCCGTGCTCGCCCCCTTTGCGCCCTTTGATCTGCGCACCCTGCCGAGCCTCGACATCCTGCAGCGCATCAAGGACAGGCTGAGCTACCGCATATCGCTGGACAACCTGGGCCAGGCCACTCTTGAAGCGCCCAAGAGCGCCGACGGCCTGCAGGCCCTGCGCTGGTGGAAGGAAGGCAAGATGGACGAAATAGCCGCCTATTGCCGCATGGACGTGGATCTGACCCGCCGCCTCTACCTCTACGGGCTGGAACACGGCCACCTGCTGTTCACCAACAAGGCCGGGTCGCGCGTGCGCGTTCCAGTGGATCTGCGCCCCGCCAGATAACTACAGCGCTCCTTCAGGGCAGCCCTTCGCGGCTCCAGGCTCACGCCCCCCCTGAGCATTTTTTACACTGCGCGGCTGCTGTGCGATCAGCACCGAAACACACGTACAACAACCCTCTTACAACTACGCACAAAGGCTGCAGATGAAACCGCAAGACGTCACCAATACTCCGGGCGAACACGCTATTTTCATGGTTTTTGGCCTGCGCGACACCAAGGACGCGCCCACTAAAGTCAAAGAACTGTGCGCGGATTTTTCCGCCGTCGCCAGAAGCATGCGCACCCGCCTGCCTGCAGCGGCCATCAGTTGCATCATGGGCTTTGGCGCGGATGCCTGGTGCAGGCTTTTTCCCCAGCGCGGCAAGCCCGGCGAACTTGAACAGTTCAAGGAAATCAAGGGAGACAGGCACATTGCCGTTTCCACGCCGGGCGACATTTTCTTCCATATCCGCGCAGCGCGGCTCGATGTCTGCCTTGAAGCGGCCTCCATCATCAGCGCAAAGCTGCAAGGGGCGGTGTATCCCATAGATGAGGTGCAGGGCTTTCGCTATTACGACGGCCGCGCCATCATCGGCTTTGTTGACGGCACCGAAAACCCCGAAGACGAAGCGCGGCTGACGGCTGCCGTCATCGGCGCTGAAGACGCGGACTTTGCGGGTGGCAGCTACGCCTTTGTGCAAAAATACCTGCACGACATGGACGCCTGGAACGCCCTTGCCACCGAAGAGCAGGAAAAAGCCATCGGCAGGCGCAAGTTCAACGACGTTGAACTCAGCGATGAGGAAAAGCCCGAAAATGCGCACAACGCCGTTACCAACATTGAGGACGAGCACGGCAACGAGCTGAAAATCGTGCGGGCCAACATGCCCTTTGCCAATCCCGCCAAGGGCGAGTTCGGAACCTATTTTATCGGCTATGCAGGCAAATTCTCCACCACGCGCAAAATGCTTGAAAACATGTTCATCGGCGAGCCCGTCGGCAACACCGACCGGCTGCTGGACTTCAGCACGGCTGCCACAGGTACGCTGTTTTTCATTCCCTCGGCGGAACTTCTTGAAGAATTGGGCGAAGACTAGAGCAGTTTACGAATGAAATGAGTTAAATGCTCTAGGGGCCGAGGTAGAAAATTTTGTAGGAAAATGCTTTGTGGGGGAGGGACCCTTTTGCAAAAGGGTCTCCTCCCCCACACCCCCTCCCCCTAAAACTCTTATATGTGTTTCAGTGGGTTACAAGGGGCAGCCAGATGCGGGACACGGGGCCGCAAGCAGGGTCTTCACGGCAAACACCTGCGCGCCAGCCAGCCGCGACGACCCGAAAAAGTCCTGAAAATGCAGAACCGCCCGTCGTTGGCCTGCCTCACAGAGGCAAACCAACGACGGGCGGTCGTGTATTTTCGTTAGCGCTTTTGGCTTTTTTTAAAGGTAAAACTGGACAGTGTCGTAACGAGATGAATTTCCAGTCATATCACGGCGAAGTTCACGCTGAAATACCAGAAAAGGCGCGCGTGACAACCCTGCCTAGGATTTTGCGCTGCCGCCGGAGTTGGAAACAGTGCCGCCTGCAGGCAGGCTGGAATTGGGGCCGGGGGCCAGCGGCGCTCCGCGGACCGGGCTTTCGGCAGGCTGCTGCACCGGGAGCCTGATTTGCTTGCCTTCGGCATTGCTGGCCTGATTGTCCCCCTGAGCATTCTGTTGTGACTCGCCTGCTGCCGCAGTGTCGTCAGACTGCCAGGGACGGCTGGTGCGGGCCAGAGGAAGGGCGGCGGTGCCAGCCGGATAGCTTTCTGGCGGCAGCTCCTGAAAACTCTCCCTGGCTTCAACGGGCTTGTCGGATTTGCCGGCCGTCGCTTCTGGCGCGAGACCCTCCGGCCCCATATTGCCCGGCTGACCGGTGGGTTGCGTGCGGCGGGTCATCAGCATGCCCGGCTCTGGGTCAAGCAGGCCGTCCAGATAGTCGCTCACGGTCACAAAGCGCTGACAGCCGCCTGCGCGCAGATCGCTGATGATGCGGGGCAGGTCTTCAACCGTGCGCTTATGCGAATCATGAAACAAAAAAATGCCGCGCAGGGTGCCTGGCGCATAAATGGTGCCCCGTGTGCTGCGCAAAGTAGCATAGTTGGGGGGCAGGCTTTTCCAGTCGCGGCTGTCCAATGACCAGAGCATTATGCCCAGGCCCAGCTCTTCGGCAGCAGTCACGGTATATGCGTCATAAGACCCGTAAGGAGGCCGCAAAAAGGTAGGATTGGCCCCAAGCGAACGCAGGATGCTGTCTGTACGGGCAATTTCGTGCGCCTTGTTTGCAGGGGAAAGCAAACGCAGGTTGGGGTGCGAGTAGGAATGGTTGCCCACCTCATGCCCTTCGGCCAGGATGCGCCGCACGGTGTCGGGGTAGCGCTCAGCCTGCTTGCCCAGAAGAAAAAACGTGGCCGGTATGCCGTATTCACTTAACATGTCCAGCAACTGCGGAGTGTGGGGGGAAGGGCCATCGTCAAAGGTCAGCGCACACAGGTTTTCACGCATGTGCTGATCCATGATGACGCTGCCATCCACCACGCGGGCCTCAGCGGCAGGAGCCGCAAACAAAGCCAGCCCGAAAAAAAATACCGCCAGACGGTGAATCCATTGGGAGTTCATTACAATGCCTCGAAAAAACTGCTGTCACTCCATCATTCCGGCCTTTCCAGCAGCGTGTTTCGCCCGCTAGCAGAAGCCAATCGCAAGAAGTGCTAAGGGAGGGTCTAGCACTCAGCCCGCCCTGGCGCAAGGCAATGAACCGGCTGAGAACCCTGAATTTTGTGTTTATTTAATTATTTCAGCTAGATAATTTTTTTTCTTTGTAAAAATTTTTTTACCACATAATTTTCTCTTGACTCTTGGGGGGCTTTTGCATAGAAACGTGTCTCCGGGAGGGCAGTTAGCTCAGCTGGTAGAGCACCGCCTTCACACGGCGGGGGTCACAGGTTCAAGTCCTGTACTGCCCACCACAAAATCCGGAGCGGTAGTTAAGACGGTTATAACGCCGGCCTGTCACGCCGGAGGCCGAGGGTTCAAGTCCCTTCCGCTCCGCCAGAAAGTTGAAGAGGAGTCAGTATACTGACTCCTCTTTTTCACTGGTTCCCCTCCCACCTGCCGACGCTGCTGCCCCGCCGGGCCGCCACGTCCCCCTTGCCTCTCCTGCGGCATTGACGCCGCAAAAGCACACTCGCCACATATACGGTTCGCCTTCGGCGCGTAACAGCGCAAAATAAATAGCGGTTCTGTCTTCGCGGCAGCCGTCGCCCGAAGGCCTTGCCTGAACCCCCGAAGGCCTTGCCTGTGAACCATTGAAACGTCACCCGAGGCAGAACAGCACCGCTACGGATGGCGGCAGCATCGCTGATGAAATTGCTCTAGAATCCTGCGTACCTCATTTGCCCGAACCCACGCACGTTGCGCGTTCTATACTCACGTACAGCGTCAGAGCATGCTTCAAATGCAATAAGAGTTTTAGGGGGTGGGGGCGTGGGGGAGGAGACCCTTTTTTAGAGCATTTAACTTTAATAAAAGTTAAATGCTCTAACGCTGCACGAGAGTGCAGCGCGCCACAACGTGGCGTGGATTCAGCCGAAAATCACATTTTCGGCTGAATGACAACTTTGAAATGTGAAGCATTTCAAAGTTAATCTGGTCTAAAAGGGTCTCCTCCCCCACAAAGCATTTTATGTAATGAGGATACGAGCGCTAAAAGTCGCAGAAGGTATTTTCGTCGCTGAGGGGCAGCCCTTTTTCGCGGGCGTCCTTATCCAGCAGCGAGTCAACCCAGAAGGCTTTTTCCTGAATAAAGGACAAGACTTCAAAAGTGGCTTCATCCAGAGGCTGGGAATAGTAGAAGCCCTGGGCGCAGTTGCACCCGCAGGACATGAGGAAGCGGGCGTGTTCAAGGGTTTCAACGCCCTCGGCCACAATGCTCATTTTCAGGTCTTTGGCCAGGGCGATGGTGTTGCGGGCCACGATCTGCCCGCGTTCATTGTCGGTGCCGTCACTGATGAACGTGCGATCCAGCTTGACGATATTAAAAGGCAGATCGCGCAGGGAACTCAGTGAGGAATAGCCCGTACCAAAATCATCCATGGAAAAGACGAAGCCCCTGCTCTGAAGCTCGTACATGCATTGGATGAGCGCATTTTCGTTGTCAAAAAAGGCGCTTTCGGTCAATTCCAGTTCCAGGAGATGCCGGGGCAGGCGATACTTGTCCGTCAAGTGCACCAGCTTGTCGATCAGGGTGCCGTCGTTGAAGTGTAGCCGGGATACGTTGACCGACACGGGCATGGCCTTGTAGCCCTTGTCCAGCCACATGCGCAGGTTCTGGCAGGTGAGATCCCAGATGTATTCATCCATGCGCACGATAAAGCCGTTGCGCTCGAAAAGCGGCACAAAGCGCCCGGGAAGGATGAGTCCGTCCTGGGGGTGCTGCCAGCGCACGAGCGACTCGGCCCCGACGATGCGCCCGCTGGACATCTCCACCTTGGGCTGCAGATAGAGCCTGAACTGCTTGTGCTCCAGCGCGCTGTACATCTGGTCGGTGATATAGCTCTCGCCGTGCAGGCGTTCGCGCAGGGCATCGTCATAAAAGGCATAGTTCGTAAGGTCGCTGCCCTTGATGGTTTTCTGCGCCAGGTACGCCCAGTCGCAGAGCACATGGGCTGGCGTGCGGCGGTTTTCCACCGGGCAGACGCCAAAGAAAAGCTTGACCCTGAACGTGTCCGAATAGTGCTCGAGCCTTGTTGAAAGCGCGTGGATGAAGTGCTGTATCTTGTCTTCGCCGCCAGTGATGCACACGGCGAACACATCGGCGGTCAGGCGGGCAAAAGCCTCATTTTCAGGATTGAGGCGCTGGCGGATCAGGCGGGCGATAGCCCGCAGCAGGCGGTTGCCTTCCTCCAGGCCAAAGGCCTCGTTGATGGCCTTGAAGCCCGCCACGTCAAACCGCAAAACCGCATAGGGCTCGCCAGGGTTGTCGCGCAGCACGGCTTCAACTTTTTCAAAAAACGTCTGGGTATTGTACGCGCCGGTCAGGGGGTCGAGTTCGGCGCGCAGGCGCAGGGCCTGCTCGGTGCGGGTCACGCCATCCACATCGTTGAGAGTGCCGATGTACCGGTCGCCAGGGGTGTCGTCGGACAGATAGGTGTAGGTGACCTTGCACCAGATGAACTGCCCGTCGCGGCGGCGCAGGCGAACGGTCATCTCGCCGGAGCGTATGCCCAGCGCAAGGCGCGAAAGGCACGTATCAAAAGCCGTGCTGTCGCCGGAGTACAGCACATTGTCCTCGCGCCAGACCTCAAAGGGGATGCGCCCGTTGTAGTCGCCAGCCAGCAGTTCTGCAATACGCGGGCTGATGTAGCTGAGTTCATTGTCACGCCATTCGAACACCAGGGTCCGTGTATGGTCAACCACTGCCTTGTAGCGCAGGTTGTCCAGCTTTTGGCGTTGCAGCAGGTCGTTTTCATGAATGATGCTTGAGGCCCGCTTGAGATCGTCCACATCCTGCACGCACACAAGGTATACCCCGTGATCCATGCCGGGCTGGCGGATGGGAAAGGCCGTGATCCGCACCCAGCGGTATTCCTGATTACGGGATTTTCTGCGCATATCAAGAGTGGCAAAGGGTTGCCCCTGCGCCTCAAGTTCATGACGGGCAAGAGGATCCCAGAAGCGCATCATGGCTTCGGTATCGTCAGGATGCACAAGACCTTCTGCTGCCTCGGCAAACAGGTTTGCCAGCGAGACGCCTTCCTTTGGCGGCAGGAAAATGTCGCTGCCCCTGTACAGCACGCGCGCTTCATCTTTGACAAAATCAAGCAGATATATTTCGTCGTAAACATTACGCAAGACACTGGAGTAGCACTGCGTTTCCACTGCACCAGAGGAAAGGCACTGCATGCCGGCGTTGTTGGCAGGTAATTCGGGTTGGCGTTGAAGAAAATTGATTTTCATAATTGCATGTTTGCCCATTTATGGCGTTCTTGCGAGAAATTCCTAACTTATAGCCTAACACTTAGGTTCGTATTATGCAAATAACCAGTACTGGTGACAAGGCGTCCCCTCATCTGTAGAATCCCCTCATGACATACAAAACAAGCCTGAAAAAACTTAAAGTCTGGACACTGAGCCTCGGCTGCCCCAAAAACAGGGTGGACAGCGAGCGCCTGCTGGGTTCATTGGGCGTGCCCGTGACCCATGTGGAGCACATGGGCCGCGCCGACCTCGTCTTTATCAATACCTGCGGATTTATCGATCCTGCGGTTCGGGAATCCCTGCGCGCTGTTCTGGATGCCGGACAGCGCCTTGGCTCCTGCAAAAAAAAGCCTCTGCTTGTGGTGGGCGGCTGTATGGTCGGCCGCTATGGAGCGGAAGGACTGGCCGAGGATCTGCCCGAGGTGGACCTGTGGCTGCCCACGGCGGCCCTGCCGCTCTGGCCGTCCATGGTGGCGGATGCCCTTGGTCTGCCGCGTCCGCCGGAGTCTGTGCCGGGCGGGGGCCGTCTGCTTTCCACAGGGCCGTCCTACGCATGGCTCAAGGTGGGCGAGGGATGCAGGCACAATTGCGCTTTTTGCACCATTCCTTCCATCAGGGGCGGGCTCAAGTCCCTCACGGCCGAGCACATAGTTGACGAGGCCAGGGCACTGCTGGGACAGGGCGTGCGTGAACTGGCGCTGGTAGCTCAGGATCTCACGTCCTGGGGCGCGGATCTTGGTTATAAAAACGGTCTCCCCTTGCTGCTGGAAAAGCTGGTGGGGCTAGAGGGGCTGGCATGGCTGCGCCTCCTGTATCTCTATCCCACCGGGGTAAACCCGGAACTGCTGCAACTTATCAGGGATACCGGAGCACCGCTCCTGCCCTATCTGGACATTCCCTTGCAGCACGCCCATCCCGATGTGCTTTCCCGCATGGGGCGGCCTTTTGCAGGCAATCCCCGGCGTGTGCTTGATACCGTACGGCAAATTTTGCCGCAGGCGGCGCTGCGCACCACCTTTATTGTGGGCTACCCCGGCGAGACGGAAGAGCACTTTGAAAGCCTGTGCCGCTTTGTGGAAGAAAGCGCCTTCCAGCATGTGGGCGTTTTTGCCTATTACGCCGAAGACGGCACCCTGGCGGCCACCCTGCCCGATCAGGTGCCTGACGAGGTAAAACAGTGGCGGCGCGACACCCTTATGGACATACAGGCAGACATCAGCGAGCGCCTGCTGGCAGCCCACGTGGGCAGCCGCATGCAGGTGCTTGTGGACGCGCCGCATCCCGAATGGCCGGGCCTGCACAGCGGGCGCGTGTGGCTTCAGGCGCCGGAGGTGGACGGCATCACCTATGTAAGCGGCCCGGGTGTTGCACCCGGCGCCCTTGTCGAATGTGATATTGTTGAAAATACGGAATATGACCTGACTGCCCTGGCATAAACGCGCAAGATCCTTTGTCCGTCTGACAAAGCAACCACTGAAACATTTTCTATTGTGACAGGCGGGTGCCCTGTACGCAAGTATCCCCGGAGGTTGCCCTCCGGGGACATTTGTGTGCGTGCAGGGGCACGCCCTCAACCATGTCCGGCCTGGGCCGATCCATGTTAGCCAATAAGCTTCATGGCCATCTGAGGCATGCTGTTGGCCTGCGAAAGCATGGCCACAGCGGACTGGGTGAGGATCTGGTTGCGCACGAATGACGTCATTTCCGTGGCCACGTCCACGTCGGAAATGCGGGATTCGGCAGCCTGCAGGTTCTGGGACTGGGTGGTAAGGTTGGAGATGGTGTTTTCCAGCCTGTTCTGCAATGCGCCAAGGTGAGCACGGATCTTGTCCTTGGAGACCACTGCGGCATTCAGCCCCACCAGAGCCTTCTGCGCGGCTTCCTGGGTGGAAACCGTACGGGCGTCAGCAGTGCTGCTGTGAGCGGTAGCCTGGTTGCCCACACCCAGAGCCGAGGCGGTGCTCGTGCCGATCTGGATGTAGTAGTAGTCTTCCGCCGAGTCGTTCATGGTTCCGAAGTGGATCTTCATCTTGCCGGTCGATTCCATGGCAGACCCGCTGTGCGTGTCGCCAGACAGGCTTCCGTCCAGCAGCTTGAGACCGTTGAAGTCCGTGGCATTGGCAATTCGGGTAATTTCCGAAGCCATGGCCTGGTACTCCGAGTCGATCATCAGACGCTGGGTGGAATCATAGGTGCCCGTAGCGGCCTGTTCAGCCAGTTCCTTCATGCGGATGAGCTTTTCGTCGATGACGCTCAGAGCGCCGTCAGCCGTCTGGATGAGGGAAATGGCATCGTTGGCGTTACGCACACCCTGCTGCAGAGCGGCGATGTCGGTACGCATCAATTCGCGAATGGCGAGGCCGGCGGCATCGTCAGCCGCGGAGTTGACGCGCAGACCCGTGGACAGACGCTGCACCGAAGTTGACAGCTTGCCATAGTTCGATGTCAGCGTATTGGCCACCTGCGTGGCCATCTGATTGTGATTGATATACATGACATTCCTCCTTGAATGTTCTGCATGCCCGGCGGCGCTTGCGCGCGTCCGCTTCCTTGCGGACTGCCGCCGCACAATGTTCGAGTAACGAACGGATGATGGTTTGACCTGTTAACCCCGCCACATCTCAATGCTGGCGGGCCCCCAATCATATGGGCCTTTTATTTCCTGCGGAATTCGTGGCCGCGAGGTAAAAACTGCCCCCCTAACCTGCGCATGTGCTAAAGCAGGAATCATGCCAGTTGTGGATACGCGGTAAAGTCAAATTATTGTCAGCCGCCTCTATTGGATGGCGCACAATTTTCAAAAAAGTTTTCAACATGGTCTTGACAGATATAAAGTTATATTTATCTTACAGATATAACTTTTTCCACAGGAGGTTTTGCATTATGCGTAACAACCTGCGTCTTATCCCCAACCGGTGGTTTGTACCGCGCGAAGCACTGCGTCAACGCGAAGGAACTGGCCATAAGGTCGATGACATTGACAGATTCTTCCAGGGCCTGTTTCAGGGCATGTTGACGCCCTGGGACAGCATGCGTGGCGACTGGCCCAGGCAGAAAGAGGACGAAGCCCTCAGCCCCAGCATGGACATGACCGGCGATGAAAAAGCCTATGTCCTGAACGTGGAGTTGCCGGGTGTGGAACCGGAAAACGTGGATGTTTCCGTGAAAGACCGTGAGCTTGTCATAAGCGGCGAGAAAAAGCGGGAGACGACGGAAGAAAATGAAAACTGCTGCGTGTCGGAAAGGGTGTTCGGCTCCTTCCGAAGGATTTTGGCCCTGCCGGAAGATGTGGACATAAACGGCATAAGCGCCACCCATAAAAACGGCGTGTTGCGCATTGCCATCCCCCGCAAGGCTGAAGCCCTGCCGGAAGTGAAAAAGATTGAAATTGCCAAGGCCTGATCCGGCGTAGACGCCGGAACGCAGACCAAAAACCACCGGGCCTTGAGCCCGTGAGCGAAGCCGCGCATATGCGCGACGCCCTATCCTCCTCCGCGCGGGTCTGACGCTCCGACCCGCAAGGGCCTCCGCCACTGTGGCGGAGGCCCTTTTTATGCGGCAATAATTGCCGCCCCGCGAAACGCCGTCCAGAGGGAATTTTCTTCTCCCCCTAATGCCTCTTGCATTATGGCCGATAGGACTGGCAGAGGCGGTACTACGCAAGGACGCGTTGGCATTTCGCGCCGCCTGGGACGTACAGCATTCATGGAGGAATGTATGTATATCAATCACAACCAGATGGCCACGCAAGTGACCAACACGTTGACAGCCAACTATGGCAATCTGCGCACCTCGGTGCAGCGCCTGTCTACGGGCCTGCGCGTCAACTCTGCGGCTGACGATGCCGCCGGCCTCGCCATTCGCGAACTGATGCGCACCGACATCGCCGCCCTGCAACAGGGCGTGCGTAACGCCAATGACGCCATTTCCCTCATCCAGACAGCTGACGGCGCTCTGAGCGTCATCGACGAAAAGCTCATCCGCATGAAGGAACTGGCCGAACAGGCCGCCACCGGCACCTATGACTCCACGCAGCGCCTGATGATCGATTCGGAGTACCAGGCCATGGCTTCGGAAATTACCCGAATCGCCAATGCCACGGACTTCAACGGCATCAAGCTGCTGGACGGCAGCCTGTCTGGCGACACGCACAGCGGGGCTGCCATGGAATCGACCGGCAAGATGAAGGTCCACTTCGGCACCATGAACGACTCGGCGGAAGACTACTACTACATCAAGATCGGCACGAGCACCGCCTCGGCCCTGGGTGTGGGCAACCAGGCCAAGGCATTCACCACCGAGTCTGACGCCCGTACGGTTTCCACCCAGGAAGCCGCGCAGAAGGCCCTGGTGGGACTCAATGCCGCCGTAATCTCCAAGGACAAGATCCGTGCTCACCTTGGCGCTTTGCAAAACAGGCTGGAAAACACCATTTCCAACCTTACCACCCAGTCCCAGAACCTGCAGGCTGCCGAATCCCGCATTTCCGACGTGGACGTGGCCACGGAAATGACGTCATTCGTGCGCAACCAGATCCTCACCCAGTCCGCTGTGGCCATGCTTTCGCAGGCCAACAGCATGCCTCAGATGGCGCTTTCGCTCATCACAAGGTAGGTCTGGACAACCACGTGGTGGAGGGCGTTTGCCCATGATGGCCCTGCGGCAGGGGAGTGCCGCGAGGCAATAAAAAATAATGACGGCCGGTCTGCCATGGCAGACCGGCCGTCCTGCTTTTAAGGAAACGCTGATTTATTCCTTTTGGCGGCGTTGCTTCGCTTTTTTTGAAACAGTCGAGGACAGAAGAGTCCACTCCTGCTTCAAAAAAAGATCGCGCCTTGCCAAACGAAATACCAGCGCGTTTCGAGAAGGCTCTCTAAAAGGCTCTCTAACCCGTGCTTCGTTAATGCCCTTGCCCTGCGCGGGCCACGAAACAATGCGAAGTCACGCGGCGCCGTTGCCCGCCGTGCAGGCGCACGCCAGCGTATCCCGCCTGTCTGCTGGCGCAGTTACCTCACTCATTGCATTCTTTAGCGGCCATCAACGGGGAATGAAAGCGTCTGCCCTGGCTCCATGGTCACGCAGGCGCAGGGCAGAGCAAGTTTTGCCAGCTCCGCTTCAAAGGCCTTTGTATTCTGCGCCAGCACGGGAAAGGTGCCCCAATGCATGGGCACAACGCTTTTGCATCCGAGCAGCTTGCAGGCCAGGGCGGCCTGGGGGGCGTCCATGGTGAAAACGCCGCCGATGGGCAAGAGGGCCACGTCAATGTGGTACAGCTGCCCCCACAGGGCCATATCGCCAAAAACACAGGTGTCGCCGGAATGATAGACCGTGAGGCCATCGGGCATACGCACTATGTAGCCTGTGGGACACCCGGAATCACTGGTATGGAAGGCCTGGGTCATGGTCACGCTGATGCCCTTGTGCGTCACCGTACCGCCAATATTGAAGCCTATGCCGTTGAGTATCTGACTGTCGGGCAGCCCGGCGGCGGCCTTGTGGGCCGTGCCCACCACAGCGCCCAGCATGGCCCCTGTGGCCTGGCAAATATCCGCGGCTGCGCCCACATGGTCGCCGTGGTCGTGGGTCACGAGCACAATATCCGCAGGGCCCACATCGGCAACCGTGAGGCCGAATTGCGGTGCCAGAAACGGATCAATGACCACATGCGCCTCATTGCAGCTGATCTTGAACGCTGAATGTCCCAACCATCTGATATCACTCATAAGTATCTCCTCGTGGCTACGATCTGCCGTGTCCGTCATCCGGGCCAGCGGCCCAGAGCATGCGGCAGACCCACCTGATCAAGTATGCGGCCGCACATGTACAGCAGCATGTCGTCCAGGGTTTGCGGATTCAGGTAAAAACCGGGAGAAAACGGCATGATGACGGCCCCGGCCTCGCTCAATGCGAGCATGTTGCGCAAATGTATGGCCGAAAGCGGGCTTTCACGCGTCACCAGCACCAGGGGCAGGCGCTCCTTGAGCGCCACGTCTGCCGACCGATGCACAAGGTTGCGCGTGGCGCCTGACGCAATGGCCCCCAATGAGCCCATGGAGCAGGGAACCAGAATCATGGCTGCCGGACTTGTCCCCCTGCGCCACCACGAACCGCTTGACGGCCCGGCCCCAAGATTGTCGGCGTCATAGCTGTGACTGGCAAGCGTGGTCAGCAGTTCGGGCCCGCTCCCGCATTCGGCGCGCAACACGGCTTGCGCGCCGTGTGAGACAACGCAGTGTACGCGCACGGCAGGCATGGACGCCAGGCAACGCAGAAGGCATACGGCCAGCGGCATGCCGCTTGCGCCGCTGACGCCCACCAGAATGTCACGCACAGAAGGATCGGGCGTCTGTGCCGCCTCCGTGCGGGCTGGCTGGCTGGCCGCCCCAGGTACGCATGATGTTGTCGC
Source organism: Desulfovibrio sp. (assembly GCF_034006445.1). Taxonomy (NCBI): domain Bacteria; kingdom Pseudomonadati; phylum Thermodesulfobacteriota; class Desulfovibrionia; order Desulfovibrionales; family Desulfovibrionaceae; genus Desulfovibrio; species Desulfovibrio sp. The sequence continues at coordinate 46,009 of NZ_JAVESS010000008.1, forward strand.
GCATGGTGTTGTCGCGCATGATGTTGTTGCGCATGGTGTTGTTGCGCATGGCATTGTTGCGCTTGGTGTTGTCGCGCATGGCGGTGAAGGAATGTCTGACATGGTATTCTCCGTAATAACAACCAGCGCAGCCGGTGAAGCCCGCCAGTCTCCCTGCTCATGCATACCCGACAAAGAAGCGCCGTGCAAACAACGGCGCGCCGCCCAATTTTGCTTTGCGGCTTCCCCTGCCTGGGGTGCGTGGCCTGCCTGCTTCTACCATTCTTTTGCTCCATCCAGCGAGCTTGCGTCCCGACAGACGGGGCTTGTGCAGAATCACGGAATCCCCGCACGCAGGCGGCCTTGACAGCAGGAGCGAGTCGGCATATCTAAACAAATCTTGTGCGCCCGTAGCTCAGTTGGATAGAGCGTTGGCCTCCGGAGCCAAAGGCCGTGCGTTCGAATCGCGCCGGGCGCACCATAAAGAATTCATGCCCTTACGACAAAAATCGTAAGGGCTTTTACATTCCCTTCATTTCCTGCTGCTCACGTTGAGCCTTTGCAGCGCAAGACGCCGAAGCTCCCATGGCCCGCTCCCCTGGCGGCGTTTACATACAATGACGCTCAAGCTACCATGGGCGCATCCACCTTTTGCGCGATCCTTCCCCATCCTTTCCGCGCCAGGAGAAGTGAATGATGCATCTTCGCATCCTGCTGTTTTTTTATATACTGCTCTCCACCTGGGCACTGCCGGCAACCACGTTTGCCCAGGATCCGCCGGTTCCGGGCGCAGCCCAGAGGCTCAGGGTGGCTGTGGCCCCCATGATGTCCCCCAGTGACACCTTTGAGTCCTATTTTCGGCTGCTGCAGTATCTTGGCAGCAAACTGGGCATGGAACTCGAATTCGTCCAGCGAAAAACCCATGCCGAGGTGCGCGACCTGCTGCACAGCAACAGCATAGACATGGCCTTCATCTGTTCCGGCCCCTACGCCCTGGACACTGTGGATACCGGGCAAAACCTTCTGGCCATGCCGGTTGTGCAGGGTGAGAGCACCTACCAGTCCTATGTCATCGTACATGCCTCAAGCCAGGCCAAAAGCCTGGACGACCTGCGCGGCAAATCTTTTGCCTTTACAGACCCCGACTCCAACACCGGCTATCTGAGTCCTGTTTTTTTGTTGCGCCAGGCCGGGCAGTCTCCTGAATCGTTTTTCAGCAGCACCATTTTTACCCACAGCCATGACAATTCCATACTGGCGGTGGCGCGCGGCCTGGTGGACGCCGCTGCCGTCAACAGCCTCGTATGGGACTACAGCGAAGCCCGGCGGCCTGAAATAACAGGAAAAACCAGGGTACTTGTCAAATCCGGCACGTTTGCCATCCCCCCTGTGGTCACCGCAGCGGGCATGGACGACAGCAAGCGCGACAAAATCCGCGATATCCTGCTGCATATGCACGAAAGCCCGGAGGGGCGCGCCATGTTGCAGGATCTGCGCATTGACCGCTTTGTGGTGCCAGAGGATGCCTGGTACGCCAATGTGCGCCGCATGGCGGCGCCGCTTTCTCCCGAGGGGCCTTCGCATGGGCAAACTCTCCCTTAAGGCCACGGTTCTGCTGGCAATGGGAGTTCTGGTTGTTTCCAGTTGCCTCCTGACAGCCTTTATTGCAGCCCAGCGCTATTCCCAGAGCCTGGAACAGGCCCTGACCCGGCACGCCCGCAGCATAACCCAAAGCCTTTCCGGCCCCATTGCCGAAATGGTGCTCATCAACGACATCATCGGCGTCCAGCGCCTGCTTGATACGCAGTTTGATCGCGACCTTGATCAGGGCTACGCCTTGCTGGAAGTTCAGGGGCGCGTGTACGCGCACACCCTTGAGCACCGCATGCCGGACATCCTGCTGCCCCCGGCCGTGAAGACGGGAGAAGCGCACGATGCCCCGGCCGAAACCGGGGTGCGGGAAGAAAAAGGCGTCCCCGCTGGCGTTACCGAGCGCATTGTGACCCTGTCCAATGGCAGAAGGTATCACGAAATCGCCTGGCCGCTGCTTGACGGCCATGCGGGCGTCTTGCGCATGGGCTTTTCGCAGCACGACATTGAAATGCGCATCAGCCAGTTGTGGAAAGAGACCGCCGGGCTCACCTTCATCATCCTCCTGCTGGCCCTCGTAGCGGGCACCCTCTGGCTGCGCCGGGTGGGCCGCCCTCTCGCCGCGCTGTCACGTGCTCTGGACTCTGTGGGACGGGGCAACCTCACCACCCGCGTGGCGGTATACGGGCAAAATGAAGTGGCCGTCATGGCCCGCGCGTTCAACTCCATGAGCGAAAAGCTTGAGGGAACCATGCTTTCCATGGAGGCGCAGGCGGCGGCACTGCAACGCTCGCACCGGCAATTACGCCTGTGCAATGACATTGTTACGGCCTTTGCGGCCCTGGACGGGCTTGAGATCATGGCCCGCCGCCTGCCGGACTATCTGAGCGATATAGCCCCTGTTCCCTACTGCCTGCTTTTTCTTGAGCATGACCGAAACTGTGTGGTTACGGCCCAGGGCCGCGCGTGCACGCCCCTCTTTGGCCGCGACGCCTGGGATTCGGCCCTGCAACTGCTTGAAGGGCGCGAGAATATCTTTACCACCAGCGGACTCAAGGAGCCCCTCGCGTCGCCGGAGGTAAGCGCCTGCCCCTGCCAGACCGTAGTGTGCATCGTACACGAGCATGTGCTGTGCGGCGCGCTTATGGCGGGGCACGGCCCCAAGGGCATGGACGAGGCCGATCTGGCGGCCCTGGCCCTTGTGCTGAACCAGATCGCGGGCAGCATCAGCCGCGCCCTGCGTTATGAAAAGGAATCGCGGGGGCAACGCCTGCACGAAGGCGTGGACAACTTCAACGGCATGCTGGGGCGCTCATCCCGCATGCGCGCCATTTTCCAGCGCATCGCCGATGTGGCCTCCAGCGACGCCACGGTGCTCATCACCGGCGAAAGCGGCACGGGCAAGGAACTGGCCGCCAGAGCCATCCACAAGCTCAGCGGGCGTCGAGAAAAGCCCTTTGTGGTCATCAACTGCGCCGCCTACCCTGAAAGCCTGCTGGAAAGCGAGCTTTTCGGCTATGAAAAAGGCGCGTTCACCGGGGCGCTGCGGCAAAAGCCCGGCCGCTTTGAACAGGCTGACGGCGGCACGGTCTTTCTGGATGAAATAGGCGAAATCTCCCCCGTGGCCCAGGTTCGCCTGCTGCGCGTATTGCAGACCCGGCAGTTCGAGCGGGTGGGCGGCGAAGAAACGCTTACGGTCAACGTGCGGGTGCTGGCCGCCACCAACCGCGACCTGGCCGCCGAGGTGCGCAAGGGGCAGTTCCGCGAAGACCTGTACTACCGCCTTGATGTCATCTCCTTGGTAATGCCGCCCCTGCGGGACAGGCCAGGCGACCTGCCCCTGCTGGCGCGGCACTTTCTGGAAAGTCTGGCCAAACGCACGGGCCGCCAGCCCTGCACGCTCAGCCCCGCCGCCACGCGGCTGCTCATGGCTTATGACTGGCCCGGCAACGTGCGTGAACTGGAAAACATGCTGGAGCAGTGCGCCACCCTGAGCCGCCACGGTGCCATCACCCCTGCCGATCTGCCGGAGCGCATGCGCGTCTTCAACGTGCCGGGCGCATCAGGCCGCCCGTCTTCCATCTCCCACTCCGCTGCTGCCCAGACCCTGGAGGACAAGGAAGCGACCGCCATTCGCGAGGCGCTGGAACAGTGCGCCTGGAGCCGCAAGGATGCCGCCGCCCGACTCGGTATAGGCCGAACGACCCTCTATTCGAAGATGAAACGCTACGGCATCAGGCCGCCTGAGACTGCCTGATTGAACACCATACGGGCGTGCGTTCCATTTTTGTTCATTAAAAAATACCTATAAAACCAGATAACTGCATGTATGCGGGATTTTCACGTTCTGAATCGGAACGCGAAAATCCCGTTTTGCGCTATATTTCACGTTTGTTCAGCGCAAAAACCAGCTAACCAACTGAAATAACTAACAAGGCCCATTCCTTGCTCTAGGTTGATGTCATTCAAAGGACATAACGGCGCGTGAGCATGTCCCGGCAAGCGCAAGCGCAGAGCCTTCGTAGCCTGATGGGCTGGCACACCTCCACCAAGCCACCTCACGCGACGACAGCGCAACTGCGAATCACAACGGCAGCGCCTGCGTTTGCCGGGGCATGCGCCGGTACTGCCCGGTACTGCCCGATACTGGCCGGTACTGCCCGATACAGGCAGTTACTGGCAGTTATCTGTCGGTACCGGGGGATATCCTCACGCAGGGGGCACACATTCTCAAGCGTGCCCCGCCGGAGTGAACACGCAGGGCTGCGCCGGGGTCAGAGACCGGCCCACACGGCTTCATGTACCACTAACTCACAAGGAATCAGGCATGGACAAGGACAACAAGATTGATGGTTTTGACCGCCGCGAATTTTTGAAAAACGCCATGGCCATTGGTGCTGGCGTAGCCGTGGCCCCGCTGCTTGCTTCGGAAGTCCAGGCGGCCACCGCCGCTGTGGCCGCTGCGCCAGCCGCCGCGCCCGCCGGTGGCAAGCTGACCATGGCGGAAGTGCTGCGCGTGGCCCGTGAAAAGCTCTACCCCCGCTGCCGCGTGTGCCCCGAATGCAATGGCGTCGCCTGTGCTGGCGAAGTGCCCGGCTTTGGCGGCATTGGCTCGGGCCAGGCTTTCAAGAACAACTATGACGCGCTCAATCATATCAAGCTGAACATGCGCACCCTGCATGATATGAAGAAGCCCGACCTTGCCGTGGAAATCTTCGGCGAAAAGCTGTCCATGCCCCTGCTGTCCGCCGCCACTGGCGGCGTGACGTACAACATGGGCGGCAAGATGACCGAAGAGGACTACATCAATGCCATTCTTGGCGGTTGTAGAGGCGCTGGCACGCTGGGTCTGGCCGCGGACGGCATCGGCGACCCCATTGAAACCTTCAAGCGCCGCATGGACGTGCTCAAGGCTGCCTACAACGGCAAGGGCATCGCCATCCTCAAGCCCCGCACGCAGGAAGAAGTCATCAAGCGCGTGCGCCTTATGGAAGAAGCCGGCGCTGTGGCCTTTGGCATGGACGTGGACTCCGCCGGACGCGCCGCCCGCGCTCTGCCTGGCCAGACCGTGGAGCCCAAAACCTTTGCCCAGATCCGCGAACTTTCGCGCGCGTCGAGCCTGCCCTTTATCGTCAAGGGCATCATGACCGTTGAAGAAGCACAGCGCGCTGTGGACGCCGGAGCCAAGGGCATTGTGGTGTCCAACCACGGCGGCCGCGTGCTGGACTACACCCCCGGCGTGGCCGAAGTGCTGCCCGCCATTGCCGACAAGGTCAAGGGACATACCGTTATTTTCGCCGACGGCGCGGTGCGGCGCGGCACTGACGTACTCAAGCTGCTGGCCCTTGGCGCGGACGCCTGCCTCATCGGCCGTCCCCTTATCCGTGGCGCGCACGGCGGCGGCGCTGCCGGCGTCACCCTGATGCTCGAAGCCATCAAGCAGGAACTTGAAGCCATGATGGTTCTGACCGCCACGCCCAACCTGCGCAATGTTTCTTCGTCCATCCTCATGGGGGCGTAGCATGCGGCATTTTTACAAAACGCTTCTGCTGCTCCTGTTTGTGGCGCTCATGGCAGCGCCTGCCGGGGCAACGGAACGCAAGACCCTCCGTTACGGCGGCGGCGGACAGGGCACGGTCGTTTTTGACGGCCCCTTGCATGCATCCAAGGGCTTTGTCTGCAACGACTGCCATGTCTCCATCTTTCCTCCGGCGCAGAAGGCCCACATAACCATGGAAGACCATTTCAAGGGCGTGGCGTGTTTTACCTGCCACAACCAGGTTGTGGTCTCGCGCGACTGCGGCTTTTGCCACCGCAAGTTTGAACCCGCTCCCCTCTCCACCACCTTCAACATGGCCGACAGCCCCGAAGCCAACGTGCCTGCCCCTGTGGCCCTCAAAAAGACGCGTCAGGAGCTTCAGTCGCCGCTGACGTATGAGGGCGCATCAACCGTGGGCAGCATGATCATGCCCGAAGCCGCCAAGCTGTTTACCGCGCACACGGGTGTGCCCTTTGGCGAAATGGGCATAGCTGGCGCGGGTGCCGGGCTCAAGGCCGTGGCCGCGGGCAAGGTGTCCATGGGCGGTCTGGCCAGCGCCATTACGGACAAGGAAAAAGCTCAGGTCGTGGCATGGCAGGTCATTGGCTACGACGTCATGGGCGTGTTTGTGCATCCCTCAAATCCCGTGCGGACACTGAGCATGGAGCAGCTGCGCGCCATCTTCAGCGGCAGGGAAACCAACTGGAAAGCCTTTGGCGGCCCCGACGCCCCCATTGTGGTGTACAGCGAAGCCCTTGCAGGCGGCCGCGCCACGGTGAAAGCCTTTCAGGATATGGTTCTGCGTGGGGATGCTTACGGCAAGCTGGTGGAACTTGACGACGCGGTCGACTGCGTCGCCGATGTGGCCAAAGACCCTGCCGGTATTACGGCCTCTTCATTGTCCTTTGCCATACCCGGCGTGGAAGTGTTGAAAGTCAACGGCGCTGCGCCGGAAAAAGCCGCCGTGCAATCCGGCGCATATCCGCTCAAGCGCCCCCTGACGCTCATCACGCTGCAACCAACAGGCAACATTCAGGCTTTCTTCGACTTCATGCTGTCGCCCGAAGGTCAGGACGTTGTAAGCAAGCACTTTGTGCCGGTGAAGTAAAACAAAGGACAAGCCATGCAACAGTTCAATACCATAGTGCGGCATCGTCTTTTGCCAGCCTTGCTGCTGGGGGCGCTGCTGGCGGCTGCGGGGGTGTTTTTTGCAACGCCCCCACACGAGGCGGTCGCGGCCGAAGCGGCCCCGCCCGTGCCTCAACAGAAGCTTGTGCGCGGTCACTGGTCTGAAAACCCGGAGATCATGCGCAAAAACCACAAAGAGCTGCTTCTCGACGGCATGACCCATGCCGCACGCGCCACGACGCGCAAGGAAGACAATACCATAGAGCGCTGCGTCACCTGTCACATCGTGCGTGACGGAGAAAAACCCGTGAGCGCGGCCGACCCGCGCCACTTCTGCAACCAGTGCCACGTCAAGGCGGGTGTTTCCATCAACTGCTTCACCTGCCACGCGTCCCTGCCCACCACGGACCCCGCCGTCATGTCGCCCGAAGTGCGCAATGCCGATGTCATAAAGGCGCGCTTGCAGCAATGGCAGAAGTACACGCAGGAACAGGCGGCCAAAGGAGCGGGAAAATGAGCGCCAATGAAAACAGAAAAACCGCGTGCGCAGGGGAATCCTGCATACAGTCGCGCCGCCGCTTCCTGCTGGGAGCGGGCGCAACCCTGCTTGCGCCCGGCGTGCTGCTGACGGCGCGTCCCGCCCTTGCGGACGAAGCCGGACGCCAGCGCTGGGGCCTGCTGATTGATACACGCAAATGCGTGGGCGATTGCACCGCCTGTGTGGATGCCTGCGCCGCCACAAACGGCCTCACGGACAATGGCCGCCCGGCCACCGACGCCCAGTGGATCCGCAAGGTGCAGGTCACTGATCCCGGAACCGGACATGTGGCCCATATGCCCATCATGTGCCAGCACTGCGGCAATGCCCAGTGCGTTGAAGTGTGCCCCACCGGGGCCAGCCTCAAACGCGCGGACGGCATCGTGCTGGTGGACAAGCATTTGTGCATCGGCTGCCGCTACTGCGTTATGGCCTGCCCCTTCAAGGCGCGCGGCTTCACGCATGAAGAGGTGAAGGAACCGAGCCCGATTTCGCCGCGTGGCAAGGGCTCGGCCGAGGGTTGCAACATGTGCGTGCAACGCATCAGCAAGGGGCAGTTGCCAGCCTGTGTGGAAGCCTGTGCCCGCAGCGGCCATGAGGCCATTCTCTTTGGTGATCTCAATGACCCCACAAGCCTCATTGCCAAACGGGTGGTCGCTTTTGGCGCTGCCGCCCTGCGCGCAGACCTGCGCACTGATCCCAGCGTGCGCTATGTGGGGGTGAACTTATGAAATACGTAACCTACCGTCGCATTCTTTTCTCCCGGCGGGCGCTCATTGGCCTCGTCATCTGCGCTCTGGCCACGCTGGCGGGCCTTCTGGCCACCTGGCATATTGAAAGCAATGGCCACTACGTCACCGGCATGAGTAATGCCGTGCCCTGGGGCCTGTCGCTGGCCATGGCCACCTTCTGCATTGTGGCGGCATCCGGCGCACTTAACGTGGCCTCCATCGCCTCTGTGTTCGGCAAACAGGACTACAAGCCCTTTTCACGGCTTTCCTGCCTGCTTGCCCTGGCCCTGCTTGCCGGAGGGCTTTTTGCGCTTCTCATTGATCTGGGGCGGCCCGACCAGATATTCACGGCCCTTACCCACTTCAACTTTACCTCGGTGTTTGCCGTAAACATTCTCATCTATACGGGCTTTTTCATCATTGTCGGCCTGTATGGCATTGTGATGCTCGCCGCGCCCCAGGGCGGCATTGTCCGTCCTTTCGGCGTGGCAAGCTTTTTGTGGCGGCTCATCATGACCACGGGAACAGGCTCGGTGTTCGGCGTGCTGGCTGGTCGCGGCGGAATGCACTCCGCCATCATGCCTCCACTGTTCATCGCCCTTTCGCTTTCTCTGGGTCTGGCCGTATTTGTGCTCGTTCTGGCGGGCCTTGAATACAGCGGGCAGCGCCAGGCCAGGCTTGACGCGGCTTCAGGGCGCATCCGCGGCCTGTTGGCCACCCTCATAGCGGTGTCCTTTTACATGGTTCTGGCCCTGAACCTCATCGGCATTGCTTCGCCCGCACAGCGTGGATACGAAGCCTTTGTGCTCTGCACGGGCGGCGTCTATCCCCTGCTGTTCTGGGGAGGCTATCTGGCGCTGGGAACGGTGCTGCCGCTGATTCTGCTGCTGGCTCCTCCATTCCGGGGCAGCCGCGTCTGCCTGTTGCTGGCGGCTCTTGCCACGGCCGTGGGCGGCATGGCCCTCATGTACGTGCTGACCATTGCGCCCCAAGCCTACCCGGCGGACATCTTCCCGGGCATGCTGGTACAGGGCAATCCCCTGTACACGGGGCCGGCCTCCTATGTGCCCACCATTGGCGAACTGCTGGTGGGCCTGACGGGCTTTGGTCTTGCGGGCCTCATTGTACTTCTTGCCGCAAGGCTTATCCCCCTGCTTCCCCTGGCGGAGCAGGAAGACTAGAGCAATTTCAAAGTGAAATTGCGCTGGGGCATATGCGCTCTCAAGGGTACCCCATGCCCGAAAGGCAACACCCGTGCAAACATGCTGCGCAAACGCCCTCACAGCGGAACGCCTGTTTGTACGGTGGCCTGAGCGTTTCACCTTGAATATGCCGTAGCTGACTCCCTGCTCCCTGCCATTCATGGCAGTTGCCATACAAAACCGGGGCCTGCGTTTTTTGCGCAGGCCCCGGCCTTTATATCGAATACCGCAACTATGTTCTGGCGTGATCTTCGCCAGACAATGTTCAGGCATTGGCCCCCTTCATGCCTTCCTGCGGGTACCTCTGGCCATGCACCGCCTGCTCCGTAAACACGGCGTCCAGCTGCGCACTGTCTTCATGTGGCAGCGCAATATGCGCGGCACGGCAGTTTTCTTCCAGCCGGGCAACGCTGCGTGTGCCGGGAATGACCACAAGGTGCTGGTAACGGCCAAGAAGCCAGGCCAGCGCAATCTGTGCCGGTGTGCAGCCATGCCTTTCGGCCACGGCCTGCAGGGTGGGCAGCAGTTTCAGGTTGTGGCGGAGGTTGTCCGCCTGAAAGCGCGGATTGGAGCGCCGAAAATCTCCCGCCTCAAGGGCCTCCGGCGAAGAGTATTTTCCTGTCAGAAATCCCCGGCCCAGCGGGCTGTAGGCCACAAAACCAATGCCCAGCCTTTGGCATGCGGGAAGGACCTCATGCTCCATTTCGCGCGTCCACAAGGAATATTCGCTCTGCAGTGCCGCCACGGGATGCACGGCGTGCGCCCTGGCCAGGGTCGCCGCAGAAACCTCGCACAAGCCGATGTGCGCAATCTTGCCCTGCTGCTTCAAGTCAGCGAGCACGCCCATGGTATCTGCGATGTCAACATCGGTATTGACCCTGTGCGCGTAGTACAGGTCTATGCGCTCAACGCCAAGACGCTGCAGCGACGCTTCGCAGGCCTTGCGGATATAGTCCGGCGAGTTGTTGATGCTGCGCTTGTACGAATCGGCGGGATCACGGTCAATGCCGAACTTGGTGGCAATACGGATGCGTCCGCTGGCATGCTCCTGAGGGTGACGGGCGACAAATTTGGCCATGAGCCGCTCATTGTGCCCACGGCCGTACATGTCGGCAGTATCCAGCATGGTCACGCCCAGCTCCAGCGCGCGGTCAAGCACCGCCAGGCTGGCTTCGTCATCGGGCGTTTTTCCGTAAAATTCCGACATGCCCATGGCCCCAAAGGAAATGGCTGACGCCGAAAAACCGTCCCCAAGTTCGCGAATGGGCATTGCTGCGTAGTGTTGTGTCATGTGTTCTGCCTCCCTGGCAGTTGGTATTCTTTTGGATTGGGCACGGCGAGTACGGGTATGCACTCCTGCAAAGTGTGCTCTGCGCCCTTATAACCGCGCGCCCTTTTGAACAGATTGACCTGAAAACCGCCCCTGAAACATAGGCAGCCCTGAACGCTTTGCATCATACTTGTTTTGTGATACCTTTTAGGTATGACTAAGACCGTTTCAGAATCAACCCTCGACGCCATAGATGTACGGCATTTTTACTACTTCTCTGTGGTGGCGGAGGAGAACAGCCTGCGCCGCGCGGCGGAGAGGCTGTTCATGGCGCAACCGCCGTTGAGTCGGCAGATCAAGCAGTTGGAGGAACGGCTGGGCGTGACGCTTTTTGTCCGCCACAGCAAAGGGCTTACGCTGACAGACGAGGGCGCGCGCGTGCTGGCCATAGTCAGGCCGCTTTTGCAGATGAAGGACGCGATATACAGACGCCTGCGGGAGGACATCCACCCCCAGGAGCAGCGCCCGCGCATAGGCTTTACCACGGCCTTTGAACAGGGAGTCTTTGCTGGCCTGGAGCGGCGCTTGACGGAGTTCTTTGCTGGCGGGCTGCATATTCAGCGAGAAGCCTCCACAAGGCTCGCGCGCGACATGCGCAAAGGCAGGCTCGACGCCGCCTTTGTGGCCCTGCCGCTGGACGCGCCCGGCCTGCTGCTGCGGGAACTGCCGTACGCTGAACCCATGCTGGCCGCTTTGCCCACAACCTGGTTCGCGCCGGGGGATGCGGCGCCAGAGGCGGTGTCGCTGAAAAATTTCAGTCACAGGCCGCTCTTCTGGTTCAGGCGCGAGAGCAATCCGGGATTTTTCGATTACGCAAAAACCCGTTTTGCGCGCTTGGGCTTCACGCCGCAATATCTTGAGGAGCCGACGGAACACGACGTGCTGCTGGCCCGTATCGCCGCTGGCGAAGGCATGGGGCTTCTGCCAGCCTCCTTTGCTGCCATACGCAGGGACGGCGTCGCCTTTGCGCGGCTGGAAGACGGCCATGCCTTCCATCTGCGGCTTGGCCTTGTTGTGCCGCAGGACAAAGCACCGCTGGCCCAGACGCTGACGGCACTGTCGTCAGCCATGCCCTTGTAGGGCAGGCTGCGGCGTCTGGGACGGCCTTGGGACGGCCTTGGGACGACATTGGGGGCGCCAGCCCCCATGCGCCGAACACAAAACTCTGAGGCAGGCACAGGGCGTCAGTGCCCGGCGAAAGGTGTCATTCATCACACTGGGCGCGCGCTAAAATTTTGGTGTAGCAACAGACTGTTTTTGCAGGCTGTTTCGGCAGGCTGTACAACGTGGGGCGTATTAATATTGATAACAAATATTGACAAGGCTTTTTTACATACCTATATACTGGGCCTTCGTTGGCCCCTGATCGCGCCCTGAAGCGCTGTCAGGAGAAGCAGCCCGCCGGGATTGGCCCGTGCGGGCTTTACTTTGCGGTACGGCGGGCAAAATTATGGCCGCAGAAAAAAGCACAACAAAAATTCTGCTGCTAATGGAAATTTTTATTGTCTTATAAATAAATTGGTTAGCCAAACAATCGCAGCAGGCGGCGATTGTGAAAAATCATTTCTACTCCCATGAGCTTGACACTTTTTTCTCAATAGTACATTTTTGAATCGTGGTAAGTGAGCGAGAGAGTCTTCTGCACTGAATGCCAGAGCAGGGGCACCGAAGGGGCAAAGCCGCAAGGCTGAAACTCTCAGGTAAAAGAATCGCGCATCTTAGTGCTGCTGAATCCACTTGTGGAGACAGGGCGTGCCATTAAACCGCAGGTACGCTTATGCTTCACGTCCTTATTTCCAACAATCCCCGTTTTCAGGAGATGGCCCCCAAGGGACTGAGCGTCACGCTCATCACGGGCTGAGCCGCGTCTGTCATTCGCGCGGCGCGCGATCAGATCCACCAGGGTTGGCGTCTTGCCAATCATCCCTTGTACGGCAACTTTCTGCCCCGGCAGATGCCGTACCGTTCCTTGATCCTGTCATCTTGTGCCCTCCCATCTTCCGAAGCCCCCGCTCCGGTGGACATCACATCTCTTGAACTCATTGAGCAGGCTCAGGCCCGTTACGACGCCGCTGCCGCCCTTGCGCCCATACGCATGGACAGCAGCGCTTTACGGGACTGCGCCTTTGTGGACGTGGAGCTTCTGCGCGCAACTATTGAGAGCCTGGGCTGTAGCATCAAAAGCCTTTTGAACCTCAATGGAAGGCATCCGGCCCCCGCGCCGGGCGTGCTTTCACACCACAAGGAGATGTAACGTGAAGCTGGAACTGCACCGAATCACAATAAGCAAGCTGGTCTTTGGCGCGCACACAGGCGTCAGCGGCGGCGTGCTTACTGTCAACAAGGATGAACTGACTGCCCTGCTCATGCAGGACGAACGCCTCGGCGGAGTCGAGATCGACGCTGCCCATCCCGGCGAAAACACGCGCATCATGCCCGTGAAGGACGCCATTGAGCCCCGCTGCAAGCTGGAGGGGCCGGGCGAGGTCTTCCCCGGCTGGATAGGCGATGTGGAAAGCGCCGGTGAAGGCAAGACCCTGGTCCTGAGCGGCATGGCCGTGCTGACCACGGGGCGCGTGGTGGCCCCGCAGGAAGGCATTGTGGACATGACCGGCCCCGGCGCGGACTACACGCCGTTTTCAAAGACCTGCAACCTGACCATCTCGCTGTCACCCGTGGCCGAGATGGAACCGCACCAGTGCGAAGCGTGCTTCCGCCGTGCCGGACTGCGCGCCGCCCACTATCTTGCCGCCGCCTGCAAGGGCGCCACGGCCGACAAGGTGGAAACCTTTGATTTTCCCGCGTTCAGCGAGGCCATGCACGCCCACCCCGGCCTGCCCAAGGTGGCCTACATCTACATGCTGCAATCCCAGGGCCTGCTGCACGACACCTGGGTTTACGGCGTGGACGCCAAGCGCATCCTGCCCACCATGATCAGCCCCACGGAAATTATGGACGGCGCGATCATTTCCGGCAACTGCGTGTCCGCCTGCGACAAGAACAGCACCTACGTCCACCTGAACAACCCCGTGATCAGAAGCCTTTATGCGCATCACGGCAAGGAACTCAACTTCGTGGGCGTCATTATCACCAATGAAAACGTCACCCTGGCGGACAAGAAGCGCAGCTCTTCCTACGCGGTCAAGCTGGCCCGCATGCTCGGCGTCGACGCCGTTGTCATCAGCGAGGAAGGCTTCGGCAACCCGGACGCCGACCTCATCATGAACTGCCGCAAGTCCGAGCAGGCTGGCATCAGAACCGTGCTCATCACGGACGAGTTTGCCGGGCGCGACGGCTCAAGCCAGTCCCTGGCCGACTCGTGCCCCGAGGGCGACGCCTGCGTCACCGCCGGCAACGCCAACGAGCTTATCGTGCTGCCGCCCATGACCAAGGTTATCGGCGACCTGGCTCCTGCTGAAACCATTGCTGGCGGCTTCTTCGGCTCTGTGCGCGAAGACGGCAGCCTTGAAGTGGAATTGCAGGCCATCCTTGGCGCGACAAACGAACTGGGCTTCAACCGCATCGGCGGCCGCACCCTGTAAGGGGGCGCAGCCGGCTCAAGGAGCAGGAGATTATCATGGCGTACAAGCTAATACACTATATCAATCAGTTTTTTGCCGGTATCGGCGGTGAAGAAAAGGCCGACATAACCCCCGAAGTGCGCGAAGGCATCGTGGGCCCCGGCGCGGCCTTCAAGGCTGCCCTTGGCAACCAGGCCGAAATAGTCGCCACGTTCATCTGCGGCGACAACTACTGCGCCAACCACCTGGACGAGGTGGCCGCCCAGATGGTGGAAGCCGTGAAGCGCTTTGGCGCGGACGGCGTCATCGCCGGGCCTGCCTTTAATGCCGGGCGTTACGGCACGGCCTGCGGCGTTGTCTGCGCGGCTGTCAACAAGCAGCTGGGGCTGCCTGTGGTCAGCGGCATGTACCGTGAAAGCCCTGGCGTTGATCTGTACCGCAAGGAAGTGACCATCATTGAAACTTCCGACAGCGCCCGAGGCATGGCCAAGGCCGTGCCAGCCATGGCTGCGGCCATGCTCAAGCTTTTGCGCGGCGAAGAAATAGCCGATCCCGAGGCCGAGGGCATCTTCCCCAAGGGCATCCGCAAGAACATGTTCTACGAAGAACCCGGCGCGGAACGCGCTGTGCGCATGCTGATCAAGAAGATCAAGGGCGAACCGTTCAAGACGGAATACGCCATGCCCATCTTTGACCGTGTGGAGCCCCGCCCGGCCATCGCCGACCTCAGCAAGGCCACCATCGCCCTGGTCACCTCTGGCGGCATTGTGCCCGAAGGCAACCCCGACCACATCGCCGCCTCCTCGGCGCAGAACTACGGCGCGTACAGCATTGAAGGCGTCAATGATCTTGAGAAGGGCAAGTACCTGACCGCCCACGGCGGCTACGACCAGACCTATGCCAACCAGGACCCCGACCGCGTGCTGCCCATTGACGTGCTGCGCGATCTGGAAAAGGAAGGCAAGATCGGCAAGCTCTACAACGTGTTCTACACCACGGTGGGCAACGGCACCTCCGTGGCCAACTCCCGCAAGTTCGGCACCGAAATAGGCTCACAACTCAAGGCCGCACATGTGGATGGTGTAATCCTCACCTCCACGTGAGGCACGTGCACGCGTTGCGGCGCAACGCTCGCCAAGGCCATTGAAGAGGCCGCTGATGTGCCCGTGGTCCACATGTGCACCATTGTTCCCATTTCCCTGAGCATCGGGGCCAACCGCATCGTGCCCACGGTCTCCATACCCTACCCCCTGGGCAACCCTGAACTGTCCCCTGCTGAAGAAAAGCACCTTCGCCGCGAACTGGTGCTCAAGGCCTTCAAGGCGCTGACCACCAAGGTGGACGGACAGACAGTATTTTAACCCCCCCCCGGTAACGCTCCGGCGGGCCGTGGACTTACCCCCCCCCACACGGTCTGCCGGAGCGGAAAACGGATAAAAACGCAGCAGCTTTTGCCGGGTGGCGCACTACACGCCTCAGCCGCAGGCGGCCCACCCACAAGGAGTTTTTATGGAAAAGCGTGAACTGGTCATCATCGGCGCAGGCCCGGCGGGTCTTTCCGCCGCCATCTACGGCAAGCGCGCCGGTCTTGACACTCTTGTGCTGGAAAAAGGCCGCCCCGGCGGGCAGATACTGACCACCAGCAGGGTGGAAAACTACCCCGGCATCATCGACGGCACGGGTACGGGTCTGGCCGACGCCTTTCGCGCCCATGCGGAATTTTTCAAGGCCGAGTTCCGTTCGGCTTCGGTGCAGAAGCTCGAAGTGCGCGGCGACCAGAAGATCATAACTCTCAAGGACGGCAGCGAAATCGCCGCCGGGGCCGTCATCGTGGCCACCGGGGCCTATTTTCGCAAGCAGGGCTGCCCCGGCGAAAAGAAATATACGGGCATGGGCGTTTCCTACTGCGCCGTGTGCGACGCCGCCTTTTTTGAAGACCTTGAAGTGGCCGTCATTGGCGGCGGCAACACCGCCGTTGAAGAAGCCTGCTACCTCACGGGCTTTGCCTCCAAGGTCTACATTGTGCACCGCCGCGACGAGTTCCGGGCCGACAAGCTGGTGGTGGAACACGCCATGGCCAACCCCAAGATCGTACCCGTCATGGACAGCGTGCTGGAATCCATCGAAGGCAGCGACATGGTGGAAAAAATCGTGGTGCGCAATGTGAAAACCGAAGAAAAACGCGAAATTCCGCTGAGCGGCGTGTTCATCTTCATCGGCACCCTGCCCAATGCCGAATACCTGCACGGCCTGCTGCAAACCGACCCCGCTGGCTGGATCATTACCGACAGCAAGCTGCAGACCTCGGTACCCGGCATCTTTGCCGCTGGCGACGTGCGCGACACCTCGCTGCGGCAGGTGGTGACGGCGGCGGGCGACGGGGCGCGGGCCGCCATGGCGGCGTACGCGTATCTACAACACTAAGGGCGCAGGAGGATAGCGACATGACAACTGTTGGCATCAAGGCAGCCGCATACTGCCTGAACTTCGCGCCGGAACTGGCCCTGCACTATGGCGGCACTCCCGCTCAGGAACGCCGTTCCAAGCCCGATTCGGAATTTCTGCGCGAACTGCCCAAGCACGCGCAGACCTGGGAACAGGCCGCTGCCTACGCCCCCAACAAGACCTATGTGGGCGGCATGAGCCTCGACGAACTGGAACAGGCCCCAACCCCCTGGATCGACAATCTGGGCGATCCGCAACGCTATGGAAAATTTGGCGAAATCATGCCCGAAGACGAGTTCATCGGGCTTATGGATATTTGCGACGTTTTTGACCTTATCTGGCTGGAGCAGGGCTTTGCCGCGGCAGTAGCCGAAAAGCTGGCTCGCAACCCAGTCATGGGCGAAAAGCAGCTGGCCCGTCTGGAAAAAGGCAGGCCCGCAGCCGAACTGCTGGAAGTCATTGAAAAGCAGCACGCCCTGCCGCTCTACTTTGAAAACGCCCTGGTGGCCTGCTGCCGCCGGGCCCACGATACGGATGAAAACCTGGAAGCCGGGGTCATGCTGGAAAATCTGGCCAGCAAGGCCAGCGGCGTGCTGGCCCTGCTGCACCTCATCAAGAATGCGGGCATGGCTCCTGCCGACGTGGATTTTGTGGTGGAATGCTCCGAAGAAGCCGTGGGCGACTCCATGCAGCGCGGCGGCGGCAACATGGCCAAGGCCCTGGCCGAAATAGCCGAGTGCGTCAATGCCAGCGGCTTTGACGTGCGCGGCTTCTGCGCCGGGCCCGTGACCGCCCTCATCACTTCGGCAGGCATGGTGGCCAGCGGCGTGCGGCCCAATGTGGTCGTGGTCAGCGGCGGCTCTGTGCCCAAGCTCTACATGAACGCCCGCGACCATATCAAGAAGGGCTTTGTTCCGCTTGAAAACTGCATCGGCAGCTTCGCCCTGCTGCTGACCCCCGACGACGGCCAGACCCCGGTCATGCGGCTGGAAGGCATCGGCAAGCATTCGGTGGGCGCGGGGGCTTCGCCCCAGGCCATCACCTCGGCCCTGACCTTTGAGCCCCTGTCCCGCGTGGGCCTGAAACTCACGGATGTGGACAAGTACGCCCCTGAACTGCACAACGCCGAAGTCACCCTGCCCGCAGGCGCGGGCAACGTGCCCGAGGCCAACTACAAGATGATCGCGGCCCTCGCGGTCATGAAGGGGCAGATAGATCGGGCCGACATCCCCAAGTTTGTGGCGGAACACGGCATGCCCGGCTTTGCCCCCATCCAGGGGCACATCCCCTCCGGCGTACCCTATGTGGGCCACGCCATTGAAGATATCAAACAAGGCCGCATCAAGCGCGCCATGATCATAGGCAAGGGTAGCCTGTTCCTGGGCCGCCTGACCAACCTGGCCGACGGCGCTTCCTTTATTATGGAAGCCCCCGGCACGAGCGCGGCACAGGCGCAGAACGTCAGCCAGCAGGATGTGACCGAACTGCTGCTGACAGCCCTGAGCGACGTGGCGGCCAACCTGCAAAAGGGTCAGTAGGAGGCAGGCGTATGGCTAGTCAAAACGACAGGCGGGCCATCCTCGGCAAGGCCCTTGAGGATCTGGTCACGCGGGCGCGCAGTGGACGCGCGCCGTGCCGCATCGGCCTCATGGCCGCTGGCGGCGAGCATTCGGATACGGAATTCCTCTCGGCGGCGGCTGTGGCCATGAAGGAGGACGCCGCACTGACCGTGGTCGGCGTGGGGCCACGGCCTGCGGGACTCGTGCCTGCGGGCATGGACTGGATCGAAACCGGCTGCGAAGGCAATGAACTGGCTGCGGGGATGGAAAAAGCCCTGGAAGACGGCCATATCCAGGGCGCGGTGGCCCTGCACTATCCCTTCCCCCTGGGCGTGACCACGGTGGGCCGCGTTCTGACTCCTGCTTTCGGCAAGGCCATGTTTGTGGCCTGCACCACGGGCATGAGCGCGGCCCAGAGGCAGCAGGCACTCTTGCGCAACGCCGTGCTGGGCATGGCTGTGGCCAGGGCCATGGGTCTTACGTCCCCCGCTGTGGGCGTGCTCAATGTGGACGCGGCCCCGCAGGTGCTGCGGGCGCTGAACCGCATGGCGGAACGCGGCTACGACCTGCGCCTGGGACAGAGCGTCCGTGGCGACGGCGGTTCGCTGCTGCGGGGCAACGACCTTCTGGCTGGCGCTGTGGACGTGTGCGTCACGGACACGCTCACGGGCAATATACTCATGAAGCTCTTCAGCGCCTTTACCTCCGGCGGAGCCTACGAAACCACGGGCTGGGGCTACGGCCCCTCTGTGGGCGAAGGCTGGAACCGGGTGGTGAGCATCGTTTCCCGCGCTTCGGGCGCTCCGGTCATGGCCAATGCTCTGGCCTATACGGCCGCTGCCGTGCGCGGCAACCTGCCCGACGTGGTGGCCGAAGAACTGCGCCGGGCCAGGGCCGCCGGGCTGGACGATGAACTGGCCGCCTTTGAAAAGGCTGCAGGGGTGGCCTCGGCCGAAACCGTGCAGGCCCCGCCCGCCGAACCCACGGATGAAGAGATCCACGGCATTGACGTGCTGGACCTTGAGCAGGCGGTACACTGCCTGTGGAAGGAAAACATCTACGCCGAGGCGGCCATGGGCTGCACCGGACCTGTGGTCAAGCTGGCTGTGACCCATCTTGAGAAGGCCCGTGAAATCCTGAAAGCCGCCGGATACATATAATCCTCCGACAGGCGGGCCGCCTGTGCCAAAGCGTCCGGCACAGCCCCCGGCCCGCCTTTATCGGTACATTGTAATCGTACGCAAGCAAGCGAGGTAGGAAATGATTATTGTTGATAAAGAAAATTTTGAGGCCGAAGTACAGCAAAGCGCCATGCCCTGCGTGGTTGACCTCTGGGGCCCGCAGTGCGGCCCCTGCCTGGCCCTGATGCCCGAAGTGGAAAAGCTGGCCGCCGCATATGACGGCAAGGTGAAATTCTGCAAGCTCAACGTGGCGGAAAACCGCCGCCTGGTCATCAGCCTGCGCGTCATGGCCGTGCCCACCATCCTGTTCTACAAGGGCGGGGAATGCGTGTCGCGCGTGTCCGGCGACGCTGTTTCCATTGAGGCCATCAAGGCCGAGACGGAAAAATTGCTGTAGGCACTTGTCAGCTTTCGCGCTGGTTCCGTCACGGGCAGGGCCGCGCGAGAATAACGTGGACAACGGGCCGCCGCATTGGCCCGTTCGACAAAAAGCCCATAATCACAAGGAGTAAAGCAATGGCTAAGCTCGAAGGCAAGAAGCTTCTGCTGCTTGGCGAAAGGGACGGTGTACCCGGCCCCGCCATGGCGGACGTCTTCGCCGATTCGGGAGCGGAGATCCTGTTCTCCGCCACCGAATGCTTCGTTTGAACGGCCGCAGGAGCCATGGATCTGGAAAATCAGCAGCGCGTCAAGGACGCGGCTGAGAAGTTTGGTGGTGAGAACGTCGTGGTTGTTCTCGGCTCTTCCGACCCTGAAGGGGCGGAAATCTATGCCGAAACAGTCACCCTGGGCGACCCCACCTACGCCGGATCCCTGGCTGGAGTCCCGTTGGGACTCTGCGTATATCATGTGCTTGAGCCGGAAATGAAGGCCGCTGCCGATCCCGCCAAGTGGGAAGAGCAGATCAGCATGATGGAAATGGTACTGAATGTGGACGCGCTGGTGGCCGCAGTGAGCAAGATGCGCGCGGAAAACAGCAAATATAGCCTATAATTGAGCCCGCCTCCCCCCCACCCACAGGGCAAGAGTCCCGCGCGCGTTGAAAAGACGCGCGCGGGACTCCATCATTACGGGCATACCCTGCATGGGCATACCCTGCCCGGCACAGCCTCTTGAGCGGGCAAAGGTATCATCTCTGCAGCGACCCGGAGCCTGGCGTTCAGCTCAGGGAACAGTTGGTATGAGAGCCGTATTGGCCCATATCCCCCCGGCATGGCTGGCGGCCGTTTGCGGGCTCGACTTTTATTGTGTGTTATACTGGGAGCTCCTCACCTTCATCTTTATCATGACAAGCCTGACAATCATGATAATCATAAACGCCGACCCCAGATAGCCATTCAGCACGTAGATGTAGTTTATCAGTATGTTATAAGGCGTGAACATGGCGATAAGGAGCCCGGCTGCGGCCAGACCGATTGTGACAAGCTTGAACTTTACCGTGCCCTCTACGCAAAATCTGGATGAAGCAGTCCACAGAAGTGGGCAAGCAGTGGAATAGATCGCCAGAAAAGTGATCATGCTGTAAAAATATGAGAGCGGCATCCATATCTGCTTGGCCAGAAAAAGGTTGGGAATCTGCAAACTATAAACACTGTCAATGTTCGCGGTCAGGGCGAACCCGATAACCAGGCACATGGATACAAGAATAATGGCGGCGAATACGCTGCCTCGTTGCAAGGTCATGTAGTCTACTTTTGTGCTCAACGTCGCAACGTAGCTCGCCAGCCATAATATGCAGAACCCGCCATATGAAATGCCAGAAAAGAGCCAGGTGTCAGCGGCTTTCAGCAGGGGCAGCTCGCTGGAGCTGATTCTGCTGAGGTTTTGCGGCAGGGATTCAATATGGCATATAAGCGATACAAGGCACACCGTCGAAACCATAACGACTTTTAAAACCCCAATGCGGGCCACAATGTTCACTATCGAATTCAACCCGATCGCTACGGTTCCTCCAGCGCATACCATAATAATAGTACCGCCAAAAATGATCGGAAGACCAAACTGTTCATTCAACGTAGAACTGCCGCCACCGACCATAACAATATACGACATGTAGCAAAACAAAACCGTAAACCAGTCAAATATCTTCCCAATAACTGGCCCACAGTAGAAGGCAAATACCTCGCTTCCTTTTTTGAAGTTACCGTGAAATCCAGCATATGCAAACCCGTAGTTTGCAATAATGATGATCAGCGCTGACACTCCAGCAACCAAAAACGCGTACAGGCCATATGGAGTAAAATACTGCAAAACTTCTTGCCCTGTTGATATTCCTGATCCAACAAGCAGGCCAATTATTGCGCCTGTCAACAGCAACGTTTGCTTTATACCAGTACGCTTATCCATTGTTTTTCCTTTTGTGGATTAATATTTTGCTTCTTATGTGGACAATTCTCCAATGTGGAAAAGACATGTTCAGGCTCATATTGGGTGATGAAGGCAACAGTCCGTAAAAATCCTCAACAGCCGCCCCATGCGCGGGTGAAAGCCACAATGGCCCGCCATGTTCGAAGTGGCCTCCGTGATCACTCGCGGATATCCCGCGAGAGACGCGGGAATTTTACCAGGGGCAGCAGAAAAAACGGCCGCGCTTCCAGAGCGTTTTTGCATTGAGAATACCCATTCTCAATGCTTCCAAGACGCCCGCAGCCGCCAGAGCAATTTCAAGCGGCAGCCGTTAGGCGACAAAGAAGCCTTACGGCTGGCGACAGCATCGCTAGTGAAATTGCTCTAGCCGCGTTCACTATCCAGTTCCGCCAACTGTCTGATGGCGCGATCCAGGCGGCTTTTATCAATGAATTCAATGTGCTGCCTGGTATTTTCATTGTCGATGACACCAAGCACTGTTGTTCTCTCCCGCGCTTTTTCCACGGCTATGAGACCATGTGAATCATATTTGCGTTTTGTCTTACGCAAAATGACGCTTCTAATTGGAGAACGAATAAGAGGAACATTGGGCGGAAGGGGGACGGATATGATTTCATGCCCGTTTTGCAAATGATCGCACAGGGCCTGATATATGGCCGTCAGACCTCCTGAGACGCGAACAATATCAAACCCGGGCAATTCACTGCCAATACTGCTGTTATTGGTAAGTATCACGTATTCCATATAGCCTCCCTACAGGCTCGCCCGGCATTTCACTCCCGGCAAAGCACCGCTTTTTCAATCCGCCATGGGCCTGTTTCCGGATATCGCCGTTTTTTTCTGACTGAGAGCCTTCCGCGACGTTTTCTGTGAAAACAGCGGCGGCGGCCCAAGGGGCCGCCGCCAGGTCAACACATACTATTCAAAGATGGTCTGCTCTTGGATTTCGGTCTGCATGGCGTCAAGCGCCTTCAATAACAGGTTGCGTCGCAGCGTATGATCAATTTCCGGCCCTTTGCGGGGGTCCCCCACGGGGTGAGGAATGGCCACGCCCGGCACGACTCTGTTGGTGCCCACAGTGAGCATGATGGGGACAATTGTCGCTATCTGCACCACAGGAATATTCGCCACACGTTCTATTTCACGCGTCATCGATGCACCGCATCGAGTGCACGTTCCTCACGTAGATGTGAGGATGGCCGCATCCACCTCCGCATTGCGCAGAATCTCGCCGATTTCCTGGCCGAACTTTTCAGCGTTGTTCACGCTGGTGCCCGTACCTGTGGTGGTATAGAAAAAATCGTGCAGCTTCTTGAACGCGCCTTCTTTTTCCAATTTGCGCAGTTCATCCACAGGCACGATGCAGTCCGGGTCTATGGCGGCCATGGCCCTGTCATATCCGCCATGGATGGATTCATAATTTTCCGGCGTGAGATCATTGATGCCAGCAATACTGTATGAGCCGAAACTGTCGGCGGACGACACGCGGATATGATCCGGATTGCCTACGGGCACCACGCCGCCGGAACTGATGATGGCGATGGTTGCGTTCTTTATGTCCCTGACAGGCAGTGCAGGCGGAATTTTCTTGAATACCGGCATTTCGTATTCGGTATGAAACTCCTCGCCTCTCAAACGGGCCAGCATCATATCGACAGCTCTGGCCGCGCCTGTCTTTTCCTTGAAAAAGCACTTGCGGATGCCCCGGGAGAAGTAGCCCTCTTCACGAGCCGGCCCCATGGGAATTTTTTTCACCAGCTTAAGGCCGAGTTCGGTCATGGCCGCAAGGTCTTTTCTCATGGAGCGGGCGCTTTCTGAACTGGGCACGACATAGCAACCCTTGCCGTAAAGCTCCAACCCGGGATTTTCCTTGAACATGCTCGTAACCGTGGGAATGCCTAATTTTTCTCCGGCTGCTGAAGCGATGTCGCCGCAGGCCACACCGTACCTGCCTGCGTTAAACGCAGGGCCGGCAATGAGCAGATCGGGCTTGAACGCTTCAATCAACGCAAGGCAGGTCGCGCGCGCTTCTTCAATATTTTCACCGTAGTATGAGTCACCGCAAATCACTGTGCCGACGATTTCGCCCTCGCCTCCGGCCTCCTTGAGCAAGCGGGTAATTTCAGATCCCGGGCCCACGGGGCTGGGGACGGACTCAGGCTTGTGGTCTGCCTTGTCTTCGCCACCCTTGCCCGCGTAAAACTGATTTATGTAATGCACTATTCTGTATTGCATCGTATCCTCCCTATATCCACTCGCAACTGTTGCGGCTGAATCCGATTTCGCAAGTGGAGGCAATGATGGCCTGCAGCTCGATGTACATAGAGCCGTCCGGGCGCAGGCTCTCAGCGGCGCCGCCGGAAAGATTGGCTATGGCCCGGGCGTCGCCGATAACTTTCTGCATGCTGGGCACTTCAAGCATTTCATTGACGTTGCCGGTCGATACAAAGGACACAAGTTCGGGGGTGGCGTCCGCAGTGCTCTGACTCTTGCCGTCGATGCCGGCGGCCTCGTCGGAAATGACAATGGCCACGATGCCCGCATCTTCATGCAGCTTGGCATTAAGGCAAAAATCCGTGTCAGGGTTGCCGTAGCCCTCTTCGGTGATGATCACCGCGTTAGCGCCGAGTTCCTTGGACAGGGTCAGGTTCATCATTGCCGCGCGCTGCTTACCCGCAAGAATGGTGCTTTCAACGGCAGGCACCATGCCAAGGAAGTTGATTTCCTTGCCGTGCCGCGCATACAGCTCGGTGACTACCGGGTTGTGAACATGATGATAGGTGGTATTTTTGTCGCACGCGGACACGCAGTTGCCGGACACCACGGCACCGTCCAGGACTTCGTTGGGATGCAGCAGGGTCGGCAGGGAGGGGCGCAAATCCGAGGCATACACGTACGTGTCATGAAGCAGGCCTTGCGTGATGGACATGCATATATACAGGACCTTGGGCAAGTCGGGATATTTGGCGCTCTCTTCAACCACAGAGTGCTTTTCATACACTTCTATGGAGTCAGCCTTTGTGCCCAGGCACTCCTTGGCCAGGTATACGCTGAGCCGCAGCCCGGTTTTACGAAGGGCCTCTTCATATTCGTGCGGGTCAATGCCTTCCACGGGTTCAACATTCATGACAATGTTGATGGTTTTCGAAAACGGCGTGTACTCCGCCACAGGGCCGGACATATCAATCATACCTTCCTGAAAGGCCACGATAGGACCGCAAGTCACTACCGCTGCGCCGTCAAGCACCAGGGTAGCGCCTTCTCCCGCTCTGGACATGGGTGCGCAATAGCCCGGAAAATACCCGTTGCCGTCCATCTTCACGCGCGGCTCGATCACGTCCTTCACAGGGATGATGCGCACGCTTTCTCCCGGCCGGGCGATGTCCAGCTCGGCCGTGACGAACTGACTCTCCTGCAGCACAACAGCAAGGGCCTCTTCCTTATTTACATAGAGCACCCCACCGTCCGCATGGGTCTTGTCGCCCCATTGCGCGTCTTTGACGGCGATCTTGTGCAGTTCCAGTTTCATCTGGTTCCTCCATTTGCGGTTACAGAACACGACATACGATCACGATCTCAGCGTTCTCTCGCCCTCCTTATCCGCCGGTGAACGGTGAGCGTGAAAAAGGCGCGAGGCAAAGCCCCGGCATCAGTCACGCGACTAGACCCCAAAAAACGGCATGACCGTGTGGCGCACCACGCGGTCATGCCGTTTTTTGGGGTAGCTGCTGAACATATGTTCTGCCCGAAAAGACAACGGGCATTCGTACTATTTCCGCCCCAGGGCGTTCTCAAAAAGAGGGAGAGGGTAAGGTTTTGACGGAGTGCGTCCCCCGGACGCGCACGCTCTGTGACTCAGGAATGCGAGGATGGCTCTGTGCTGCTCCAGAGATGGACAAGAGGGGCGAAAAGCCGCGTACGCACATGGCATGTGTTGCTGGAAAGCGCCCGGTAGCCGGGTATATAAAGTGCTGGCTTACGCATGGGATTTTCCTGGTAGCTGCAAGTGTATCTGTGCCTGTGAAAAGAAGAGCAAACAGCATGCCAGAAAAAATCCCCCCGCTGAAAAAAAATAGAGACTGTTTTTCCAGAGCAATTTCACTTTGAAATTGCTCTGGCGGCTGCGTGAACAGATGCCCGCTGTGGCGGCACAAGCGCAATGTATTTGCGCTGTTACGCGCCGAAGCGGGCGTCTTGGAAACATTGAGAATGGATATTCTCAATGCGAAAATGTTATAGTGTGTTAACCAGGTGAAGATACCATACGGGCCTACGCATTTTTCAATCACACAATATTTTTTCTGTTTACAAAAAATACTGTGTGCTTGAAAAAATTTGTGAACATCGGCTGTGGCGCTTGCCGTCATTGCAGCACATGACTGAAGCGCGGCAGGGGGCAGGGGGAAGAGGGGGGACGAAAAAGCGGGAACGCGGGAAGGTGGGAAGAGCACTGCTCGATAGGGCGCCTTTCCTGGGCAACTTTCGGCCTGACAGTTTCGCGCTCACGGGGAAGGCCCGACGGGCCGACAGACGCCGCGCCGCAAGATGGTGGCTGCGACATCGCCGCTAATACCCCGTCATTATTGCGCTGTTCACATGTGCGTGGCGTTTTGCCCTTTTGCGAACATATACGTAAAAATCAACCTGAATTAATACTGTTTTGGCAGAAAGGCCTGCCTGCTGATTGCGTATTTCTTGATTTTATAATGCAAAAGCTGCGGAGATATTCCCAAAAGTCGAGCGGCCATGGCAACATTGCCCGCCGAGGTTGCAAGGGCTTTCTTGATGGCGGTCTCTTCAATGTCCATGGTTTGTCGCGGCAGGCTTGAACCGGCTTCACGCGCCGTATCGGTCGTCACGGTTGCGGTCATCTGAGGACGTGTTGTGGAAGGAGCGGAGGCGCAAGGTTCCGCGAACGAGGGCGGCCGTTCTAAAGGCGCGGCGCGACCGGAACCGGGCGCCGTTTCACGGGCAGCGCCCTGGACTGCCAGCCATGGCGTTGTGGCTGACAGTGGCGGCGATGAAGAGGCGAACTCCGGCACAGCATTATAAAGGTGCCATGATTCAAGATTATCACCAGGGTCAACCAGAACCAGGCTGGCCTCTATGACATGCTCCAGTTCGCGTACATTTCCGGGCCAATTGTGGGCGTAGAGTACGGACATGGCCTCTGGAGTGACCAGGGGTTGGGGCACCCCCAGCCTGCCGCTGTGAAACCGCATAAAATGCTGCACCAAAGGGTGAATATCTTCCATCCGGAAGCGAAGAGGAGGAATCATGATTTTGACCACGCCAAGCCGATAATAAAAATCCTGGCGCAAGTGGCCATCTTCAATAAGAGCCGTGGGATTTTTACAGACGGAACTGATGATGCGCACGTCTATGGGGCGCTCATGCTCTTCACCTACCCGGCGTACCATGCGCTCCTGGAGAACCCGGAGCAGTTTGTTCTGTAAGGACACAGGCATTGAATCGACTTCATCAAGATACAGGGTGCCTCCATTCGTGGCTTCAAACAGGCCAACCCGGTTCACGGCGCCGGTAAACGCGCCCTTGACGGTGCCAAAAAGGATGCCCTCAAGCAGCGTTTCCGGCACGGCTGAACAGTTTATGGCCGTGTAGGGCTTTGCCTGGCGTGGGCTTGCGTAATGTATGGCTTGGGCGAATATCTCCTTGCCCACGCCGGTTTCGCCTATCAGCATGACAGAAGAAGACTTGGTGGAAACCTTCTTTGCCAGCGAAGCGACCTCCAGCAGCGCGTGGCTTTCGCCGATCAGGGATTCAAATGTATAATGCCTTTTTTCTTGTTCCTTCCTGCAATCAGGGGCATTCCCCATCCCATCCGTTGCCTCGGGGGCCCATCCTTCTGACTGCAGGCCGATACAGGGGTACCTCTGGATAAAGCAGATCGCCCCCAGAAGGACGCCGTTGTTCCACAGCGGATAAATACTGTTGGAAGAATTAACCAGTTTGCCGCGTCGGGTACGATACAAATGCACACTGTCGAAAATCGGAGAGCCGGTGTGAAGCGCCCGCATGGTAGGACTGTCCTCGGGCGTGAAGCGATAAACGTCGCATATCTGCTTACCGAGCGCGTCCTGCGGCGAAAGTCCGTCAATTCGTGCCTGGGCATCATTATAGTAAATGATAACACCATCTTCCCGAACAATGGTAACCCCAATCAAATTGACGTCAAAAATCAGGCGAAAAAAGTCCAAAAGCTGTGAAAGATCGGTGCACCCCTTCAAAATGGTATCCAGCATGGCCGCCTCGTGGGATGTTTCGGACGAAGTTGCACAGGAAGCACATTGGCATTTTTTGTTTATATAAAAATTTTTGTGTGTTTAGTCAAAAAACTGTGTTGTCAAAAAATATTCATAAGAATTTTGCCGACTGCAATTGCGCCTGACGCGCTGCTTTTTCATTTTTCCATCCCTGCATGCGTACAGGCACACATTTTGCTCTCATCAACATACGACACGATCATATACTCCTCAGCATGCGCACCCCGCCTATCTGGCGGTGGCCTGTACGCCATTGCGCACTCTCCCACCCTTTTGCCGTCCGTGTGCGGTGGTAAAGCGTGTGTTGCGGTCATCGCCGCACACGCCCTCACCATGTTACCGAACACGAGGATCTTTTCATGGAAAAACGTGAACTGGTCATCATCGGCGCAGGCCCGGCGGGGCTTTCCGCCGCCATCTACGGCAAGCGCGCCGGTCTTGACACTCTTGTGCTGGAAAAAGGCCGCCCCGGCGGGCAGATACTGACCACCAGCAGGGTGGAAAACTATCCCGGCATCATCGACGGCACGGGTACGGGTCTGGCCGACGCCTTTCGCGCCCATGCGGAATTTTTCAAGGCCGAGTTCCGTTCGGCTTCGGTGCAGAAGCTCGAAGTGCGCGGCGACCAGAAGATCATAACTCTCAAGGACGGCAGCGAAATCGCCGCCGGGGCCGTCATCGTGGCCACCGGGGCCTATTTTCGCAAGCAGGGCTGCCCCGGCGAAAAGAAATATACGGGCATGGGCGTTTCCTACTGCGCCGTGTGCGACGCCGCCTTTTTTGAAGACCTTGAAGTAGCCGTCATTGGCGGGGGCAACACCGCCGTTGAAGAAGCCTGCTACCTCACGGGCTTTGCCTCCAAGGTCTACATTGTCCACCGCCGCGACGAGTTCCGGGCCGACAGGCTGGTGGTGGAACACGCCATGGCCAACCCCAAGATCGTGCCCGTCATGGACAGCGTGCTGGAATCCATTGAAGGCAGCGACATGGTGGAAAAAATCGTGGTGCGCAATGTGAAAACCGAAGAAAAACGCGAAATTCCGCTGAGCGGCGTGTTCATCTTCATTGGCACCCTGCCCAATGCCGAATACCTGCACGGCCTGCTGCAAACCGACCCCGCTGGCTGGATCATTACCGACAGCAAGTTGCAGACCTCGGTACCCGGCATCTTTGCCACTGGCGACGTGCGCGACACCTCGCTGCGGCAGGTGGTGACGGCGGCGGGCGACGGGGCGCGGGCCGCCATGGCGGCATACGCGTATCTACAACACTAAGGGCGCAGGAGGATAGCGACATGACAACTGTTGGCATCAAGGCAGCCGCATACTGCCTGAACTTCGCGCCGGAACTGGCCCTGCACTATGGCGGCACTCCCGCCCAGGAACGCCGTTCCAAGCCCGATTCGGAATTTCTGCGTGAACTGCCCAAGCACGCGCAGACATGGGAACAGGCCGCTGCCTACGCCCCCAACAAGACCTATGTGGGCGGCATGAGCCTCGATGAGTTGGAGAAGGCCCCAACCCCCTGGATCGACAATCTGGGTGAATCGCAACGCTACGGTAAATTTGGCGAAATCATGCCCGAGGACGAGTTCATCGGGCTTATGGATATTTGCGACGTTTTTGACCTCATCTGGCTGGAGCAGGGCTTTGCCGCGGCAATAGCCGAAAAGCTGGCCCGCAACCCAGTCATGGGCGAAAAGCAGCTGGCCCGTCTGGAAAAAGGCAGGCCCGCAGCCGAACTGCTGGAAGTCATTGAAAAGCAGCACGCCCTGCCGCTCTACTTTGAAAACGCCCTGGTGGCCTGCTGCCGCCGGGCCCACGATACGGATGAAAACCTGGAAGCCGGGGTCATGCTGGAAAATCTGGCCAGCAAGGCCAGCGGCGTGCTGGCCCTGCTGCACCTCATCAAGAATGCGGGCATGGCTCCTGCCGACGTGGATTTTGTGGTGGAATGCTCCGAAGAAGCCGTGGGCGACTCCATGCAGCGCGGCGGCGGCAACATGGCCAAGGCCCTGGCCGAAATAGCCGAGTGCGTCAATGCCAGCGGCTTTGACGTGCGCGGCTTCTGCGCCGGGCCCGTGACCGCCCTCATCACTTCGGCAGGCATGGTGGCCAGCGGCGTGCGGCCCAATGTGGTCGTGGTCAGCGGCGGCTCTGTGCCCAAGCTCTACATGAACGCCCGCGACCATATCAAGAAGGGCTTTGTTCCGCTTGAAAACTGCATCGGCAGCTTCGCCCTGCTGCTGACCCCCGACGACGGCCAGACCCCGGTCATGCGGCTGGAAGGCATCGGCAAGCATTCGGTGGGCGCGGGGGCTTCGCCCCAGGCCATCACCTCGGCCCTGACCTTTGAGCCCCTGTCCCGCGTGGGCCTGAAACTCACGGATGTGGACAAGTACGCCCCTGAACTGCACAACGCCGAAGTCACCCTGCCCGCAGGCGCGGGCAACGTGCCCGAGGCCAACTACAAGATGATCGCGGCCCTCGCGGTCATGAAGGGGCAGATAGATCGGGCCGACATCCCCAAGTTTGTGGCGGAACACGGCATGCCCGGCTTTGCCCCCATCCAGGGGCACATCCCCTCCGGCGTACCCTATGTGGGCCACGCCATTGAAGATATCAAACAAGGCCGCATCAAGCGCGCCATGATCATAGGCAAGGGTAGCCTGTTCCTGGGCCGCCTGACCAACCTGGCCGACGGCGCTTCCTTTATTATGGAAGCCCCCGGCACGAGCGCGGCACAGGCGCAGAACGTCAGCCAGCAGGATGTGACCGAACTGCTGCTGACAGCCCTGAGCGACGTGGCGGCCAACCTGCAAAAGGGTCAGTAGGAGGCAGGCGTATGGCTAGTCAAAACTACAGGCGTGCCATCCTCGGCAAGGCCCTTGAGGATCTGGTCACGCGGGCGCGCAGTGGACGCGCGCCCTGCCGCATCGGCCTCATGGCCGCTGGCGGCGAGCATTCGGATACGGAATTCCTCTCGGCGGCGGCTGTGGCCATGAAGGAGGACGCCGCACTGACCGTGGTCGGTGTGGGGCCTCGGCCTGCGGGACTCGTGCCTGCGGGCATGGACTGGATCGAAACCGGCTGCGAAGGCAATGAACTGGCTGCGGGGATGGAAAAAGCCCTGGAAGACGGCCAGATCCAGGGCGCGGTGGCCCTGCACTATCCCTTCCCCCTGGGCGTGACCACGGTGGGCCGCGTCCTGACTCCCGCCCTCGGCAAGGCCATGTTTGTGGCCTGCACCACGGGCATGAGCGCGGCACAGAGGCAGCAGGCGCTCTTGCGCAACGCCGTGCTGGGCATGGCTGTGGCCAGGGCCATGGGTCTTACCTCCCCCGCTGTGGGCGTGCTCAATGTGGACGCGGCCCCGCAGGTACTGCGGGCGCTGAACCGCATGGCGGAACGCGGCTACGACCTGCGCCTGGGACAGAGCGTCCGCGGTGACGGCGGCTCGCTGCTGCGGGGCAACGACCTTCTGGCCGGGGCTGTGGACGTGTGCGTCACGGACACGCTCACGGGCAATATACTCATGAAGCTCTTCAGCGCCTTTACCTCCGGCGGAGCCTATGAAACCACGGGCTGGGGCTACGGCCCCTCGGTGGGCGAAGGCTGGAACCGGGTGGTGAGCATCGTCTCCCGCGCTTCGGGCGCTCCGGTCATGGCCAATGCCCTGGCCTATACGGCCGCTGCCGTGCGCGGCAATCTGCCCGACGTGGTGGCCGAAGAACTGCGCCGGGCCAGGGCCGCCGGGCTGGACGATGAACTGGCCGCCTTTGAAAAGGCGGCAGGGGCCGCCCCGGCAGCCCAGGTGCAGGCCCCGCCCGCCGAACCCACGGATGAAGAGATTCACGGCATTGACGTGCTGGACCTTGAACAGGCGGTACACTGCCTGTGGAAGGAAAACATCTACGCCGAGGCGGCCATGGGCTGCACCGGGCCTGTGGTCAAGCTGGCTGTGGCCCATCTTGAGAAGGCCCGTGAAATCCTGAAAGCCGCCGGATACATATAATCCTCCGACAGGCGGGCCGACCGTGCCAGAGTGTCCGGCACAGGCCCCGGCCCGCCTTTATCGGTACAGTGTAATCGTACGCAACCAAGAGAGGCAGTTCATGATTATCGTCGATAAAGACACCTTTGAAGCCGAAGTACAGCAAAGCGCCATGCCCTGCGTGGTGGACCTCTGGGGCCCGCAGTGCGGCCCCTGCCTGGCCCTGATGCCCGAAGTGGAAAAGCTGGCCGCCGCATATGACGGCAAGGTGAAATTCTGCAAGCTCAACGTGGCGGAAAACCGCCGCCTGGTCATCAGCCTGCGCGTCATGGCCGTGCCCACCATCCTGTTCTACAAGGGCGGGGAATGCGTGTCGCGCGTGTCCGGCGACGCTGTTTCCATTGAGGCCATCAAGGCCGAGACGGAAAAATTGCTGTAGGCACTTGTCAGCTTTCGCGCTGGTTCCGTCACGGGCAGGGCCGCGCGAGAATAACGTGGACAACGGGCCGCCGCATTGGCCCGTTCGACAAAAAGCCCATAATCACAAGGAGTAAAGCAATGGCTAAGCTCGAAGGCAAGAAGCTTCTGCTGCTTGGCGAAAGGGACGGTGTACCCGGCCCCGCCATGGCGGACGTCTTCGCCGATTCGGGAGCGGAGATCCTGTTCTCCGCCACCGAATGCTTCGTTTGAACGGCCGCAGGAGCCATGGATCTGGAAAATCAGCAGCGCGTCAAGGACGCGGCTGAGAAGTTTGGTGGCGAGAACGTCGTGGTGGTTCTCGGCTCTTCCGACTCTGAAGGAGCGGAAATCTATGCCGAAACCGTCACCCTGGGCGACCCCACCTACGCCGGACCCCTGGCTGGAGTCCCGTTGGGACTCTGCGTATATCATGTGCTTGAGCCGGAAATGAAGGCCGCTGCCGATCCCGCCAAGTGGGAAGAGCAGATAAGCATGATGGAAATGGTACTGAATGTGGATGCGCTGGCGGCCGCTGTGAGCAAGATGCGCGCGGAAAACAGCACGTATAGCTGTA
The DNA here is from genome assembly GCF_034006445.1 of Desulfovibrio sp. Lineage (NCBI taxonomy): Bacteria > Pseudomonadati > Thermodesulfobacteriota > Desulfovibrionia > Desulfovibrionales > Desulfovibrionaceae > Desulfovibrio > Desulfovibrio sp. The sequence continues at coordinate 78,929 of NZ_JAVESS010000008.1, forward strand.
ATTGATCCCCCCCCCACCCACAGGGCAAGAGTCCCGTGTGCGCCAAAAAGGCGCACGCGGGACTCCGTCATTATGGGCATACTCTGCACGGGCATGCCCTGCCCGGCTTGTTGGCCACGCTGGTTCCTGATTGCGACTGCCCAGCTATTCCGTATCGGACGGCAGGGAATAGTCCTTCATGTAGCCGACGCCAAAATGGATGAAAAAGTCCGGGTAGCCGTCCACAGGCAGCCAGAAGACCACAGGCTCCTGCCCGCCGGGGCCGGGTTCTGTACCCTTTTTCCAGGACGCCACATGGTTTTTGATGGTCTTGTGGGCAAGACAGCCCTTGTGCGCCTCCGCCGGGCCGTGCTTGGCGCAGATCATGCCCACGTCCCTGCCAATACTTTTACAGGCCGCATTAAGGGCCACAATACGCTTGGATTTGTGTGCGAGCTGCACTCCCTCGGGAAAGTGATCAAACATGAGGTGGAATGCCTCAATAAGTTTTTCATCCACCTGAAAATCATCGTTCATATGTTCTCCTCAATTGTGGCCCGCATATCAGGCAAAGCCCTACGCAGGACGCGGGTAATTTCAGGTTGCAAGCGCCCTGAACGGTTTCACGGGCTGGCAGTTGCGCGCGGGTTTGACTTCACGTGATTCTCAAGTATCATTGTTGAAGATGTTTATATATGACAAAAATACACTCAGGATGTTGTCGTAAATGAGAAATGATATGCGCAAGCTTCTGGCTGATGTTCCGTATTTTCTGGAGGCCGCCAACCATCCGAGTTTTACCCAGGCTGCGGACGCGCTGGGCATTCCGCTTGCGACGCTTTCACGGCGCATTGCGGCCATGGAGCAGCATCTTGGCGTGAAGCTGTTTTTCCGCAATACGCGCATTGCCGGTTTGACTGAAGACGGCAAGGAACTGCTGGAAAGCTGCAAGTTTATCATGGCCGAGGCCAACGGCGTCAGGGACAGGCTCATGCAAAAGCAGGCGGAACCGTGCGGGCCCATTCGCATGTCGGTTGAAGCCTTTGTGTATCACTGCTGCATGCACGGCGCTCTGGGTGCTTTTGTGGAGCAGTACCCGCAGATAAGCCTGCACACGGTGTTTTCCACAGAATGGAAAGACCTGCACAGGGAGCCCTTTGATCTGGACATCAGAACTGGCCCCGTCCCCTACCCGGACCTGAAAGTCAGAAGGCTTTTGTCCATGCAGCCAGCCCTGTTCTGCACAACGGAATTTCTGCACAGCTATCCCCGCCCTGAACATCCGGGCGATCTGGCCCGCCTGCCCTTTATCGCCCAGACAAGCGAGGGCCGCCCGCTGGTGACCTGCTCCAAGAAAGGGCAGGTGGAAACCGTGGCCCTTCAGCCACGGCATACCGTGCAGAGTATCGGCCTGGCGCTGGAACTGCTGCTTGCCAACCAGGGCGTGACAACGCTCATCCCACAGCTTGCCCAAGCTTTTGACAAGGAAGGCAGGCTTGTCCGGCTGTTGCCCGATTGGGAACTGACAAAAACAGACATCAATCTTACCCTGCCCGGCGACCGGCCGCCCAAGCGCGTGCGTCTTTTTGTGGATCATATTGTGAAGCATTTTCAGAGCCTGTAAGCGGCAGGGCGAGGGTATGCGCAAAGGGCGCTGGGGCGTAGGGGGGATGCGCGGCGAGCGGCAAGGCGGGGACTCGCGCGTAGGTGCTCCAAGGAAATTAAAACCGGGCTTGTCCTTTGAGAGGTGGCTTTTGTGCCCTGCGGGCACGGGGGCCTTTTTTTATTTGTTGTTTGGGCCGCCTCCGGCGAGGGCAAGGCGGGGCCGGTTATGGGGCTGCGCCCCCTTCTCGGCCCCCCTTGCATCCCCCCCGAAGCACCCCGCTGGGGCTTTCCCCTTTCCAACAGTCCACGAGGGCTGCGCGGCTTCTGCTTCGGGAGCTTCCTCGCTACGCTCGGCGATCTCCCTGCGCGCCGCGCAATGCCCGCGCGCGCCTTCACGCTGAATGGTAGTTCGAGGACATCACATTGGCTGTAGGAAATTTCAGAAATGGCAGATGGTTGTTAAGGAAAGGCACGTTGTGACGAAGGGCCTGAACTTTGGTACTGGTCTTTGTGATACGTGGATAATACTTTGCTAGTGTGGGGGCTGCGGGTTGGCGCTCTGAAGAAAACAAAGCAGGGCTTGTCCTTTGAGAGGCGGGTTGTGTGCCCTGCGGGCACGAGGGCCTTTTTTACTTGTTGTTTGGGCCGCCTCCGGCGAGGGCAAGGCGGGGCCGGTTATGGGGCTGCGCCCCCTTCTCGGCCCCCCTTGCATCCCCCCCGAAGCACCCCGCTGGGGCTTTCCCCTTTCCAACATTCCACGAGGGCTGCGCGGCTTCTGCTCCGGGAGCTTCCTCGCTGCGCTCGGCGATCTCCCTGCGCGCCGCGCAATGCCAGTGTGCGGTTTCGCCTTGAGCGAGAGGCCGGGAGGCGTCTGGCTGGATTGAGCCATTGTGGAGCGTTTGGCCGTTATGTCTGCTTCATATTTGGCGAACTTCAATCAGAAAGAACTGCTGCGCACGCAACGCACAGAAGTTTTTGTAGTTTTTCAGACGGGGCAGGGATTGTTACCAGGGCGGCGTCATAAAACAGATGGGGCACGTCAGCACGATATGTTTCCCGGCCTCTCATTTAGCGCGAAGTCATACGCTCGCAGCATACCTTTTCCCAACAACAATGCCCTATTTTAGAGACTTCCTGTAGCCAATCAGACGTCTTCCAAACGTTTATTCAGCGCGAAGGCGCACGATGGCATTGCGCGGCGCGCAGGGAGATCGCCGAGCGAAGCGAGGAAGCTCCCGGAGCAGAAGCCGCGCAGCCCTGGGCGCTGCTGACGCCTTTGCGCTTTAATGGTGGGCAGTTGCTCTTGCATTCACCTGAGATGGACGAAACCCCGTGCAGCAAAACCGTATTTTGCAGGCAATCGCCAGTTCCCCCCCCCACTATTCGTAGCGGTACACGTTGATGGCATTGCGCGGCGCGGAGGGAGATCGCCGAGCGAAGCGAGGAAGCTCCCGGAGCAGAAGCCGCGCAGCCCTCGCGGAATGGTGGGATATGGAAAGCCTTTACGGGCTAGTCCGTGGGAGTGGAAAGACACGACAAGCCCAGCGGGGTCGTCCGGGGGGAGTGCAGAGGGGGCCTCGGAGGGGCGGCAGCCCCTAACAGGCCCCCATCTGCCGCGCGCCGCGCAGGCGGCCCAAACTAGATAAAAGAAAAGCCTCCGTGCCCGCAGGGCGCAACGCCCACCTCTCAAAGGACAAGCCCTGCTTTGCTTTCTTCAGAGCGCCCGTCGCGCATACCCTCGCCGCGTCGCCCGCCAGCCGGGTATAGCGCTTGCGCGTCTTATTATTTCTGACGGCTAATGCAATCAGACATAAAGCTCTAAATTTCAGTAGGATGGCATTTTAGAAATGAGAACGACCTAGCGCAGCCCAAATTTCATTTGACAATTCTTGTCGTACCTGCAAAAGTTACAACGGTGGTTATATGAATAACGATACTCGATTGGCCGTTGCCGCGCACATTCTCGCCCTGCTTTCGTTTGCTGGTACTGAGTACAGGTCTTCAGACCTGCTCGCCCGCAGCGTCAATACAAACGCCGTGGTCGTCCGGCGTTTGACCGGCCAGCTAAAAAAGGCTGGTCTCGTCGAGATTCGGCGTGGGGTGGGAGGCACCGCATTAAACCGCAAGCCGGAAGATATAACCTTGCTGGACGTATACAAGGCTGTGATACCCCACCCCAAGGCCACCCCCTTTTATCTGCACCAAAATCCCTGCTGCGATTGCTATATAGGCAGAAATATCCATGACGCGCTGGAAGAGCCTTTTGCCAGGGTCAATGCTGCCATGCAGGAAAGTCTGGCAAAAACCACTATTGCAGAACTGGCGGATTTTATAAGGAAACGAGAACATATGTAGGAGTGACGTTTAAATTTGCGGCCTTTGCGTGCGCCCGGAACCGGGCGCTGGTCTTATGTGCTCTTTTTTTTATACACAGATATAACAGCAAAAGTTACAATGAAACAGCCGAGGAATCAGCCATGAAAAAATTGTTTGAATCCACTGTGGTCGGAGGCCTTGCCCTGAGAAATCGCTTTATCAGAAGCGCAACCTTTGAATACGTTTATGACAACGAAAGTGAAACCTTCGCTGACAAGCTGCTGCCAATGTACGAAAAACTTGCGAGTAACGGCGTTGCGGCCATCATCACAGGCATGGTCGGCATTGACGAAAACTCCAGGGCCGGTTCCGTCATGGTCAAAGCCTATGCGCAATCATTCGTGCCTGAATTGTCAAAACTGGCGGCAGGCGTGCACAGCCTTGGCGCGAAGCTGATAGTTCAAATCAACCACTGTGGGCAAAAGGCCCGCACGATTGATAACGGCGGCTCTCCGCTCGGCCCGAGCGATGCGTCCGACGCGCAGGGAAACCCCATAAAAAGCATGAGCCAGGAACAGATACGCTCTGTTGTGAACAGCTTCGCCGAGACAGCGGTCCGTTGCCAACAGGCCGGCGCCGATGCCGTTCAGATTCACGCTGCGCATGGCTACCTTTTAAGCGAATTTCTCAACCCTTATTTCAATAAACGTACGGATGCGTATGGCGGAAGCATTGAAGGACGGGCCAGAATTGTTTTTGAGGTCTATGACGCCGTAAGAAACGCCGTAGGTAAGGACTATCCGGTATGGATAAAAATCAATTGCAAAGATTTAACCGAGCCGTCCATTGCCCCGGAAGAGTTTCAATGGGTATGCAGCGAGCTGGATAAACGCGGCATTGATGCGATTGAAGTCAGTGGCGGCGCTATGGTCAGCCCGGAATCCGCCTCAACTCCGCTCATCAAAAAAGAAGAGAACGAAGGCTATTTTGGCCGTGAAGCGCTGAAACTTGGGGAAACGACGTCTGCCTCCATAATAAGCGTCTGCGGCTATCGTACTCCTCAAATAATCGAAGAATGGCTCAATAAAGGCAATATTCAGGCCATTTCATTGTGCCGCCCACTTATTTCCGAGCCTGACCTTATAGCCCGCTGGGAAAAGGGAGACATGCGCAAGGCCCGTTGCATCTCGTGCAGCAAATGTTTCAACCCGGAATTGAAGTGCATCCCTTTTGCGAAAGACGCATAAGGGGTTAATCTGCGGGCAGATTCAATGCCCCGACGCATTATTAATGAGGCGCAGCTCGGTTCGGGATCAGCGAGCCGGACTGACGCCTCATTTCTCTTTGACGTCGCTCTTTTTGTGGGCTGTCACATATGGGGGCACGAACCCTTTGAGAATGCAAGGATGTACGTTCTCAGAGTCGGCCCGCCTCGGAGTTGGCCCGCGCTAGCAAGGGGGCCGCAGCCTCTCCGCCAGCCGGGTATAGCGTTTGCGGGTCTTGTTGTTTTTGACGGCCATATGCAGCGCGCGGGACTCGCCCACAAGAATGACCAGCTTTTTGCCGCGCGTGGCCCCTGTGTAGACCAGGTTGCGCTGGAGCAGCATATAGTGCTGCATCATGATGGGAATGACCACAGCGGGATACTCCGACCCCTGGGATTTGTGAATGGATATGGCATAGGCAGGGGCCAGTTCGTCCAGTTCATCGAACTCGTAGGGCACGACGCGGTCGTCAAAGGTGACACTGAGGGTGCGATCCGTAAGATCCATAAAACTGATGCGTCCCATGTCGCCGTTAAAAACGTCCTTGTCGTAGTTGTTGCGTATCTGCATGACCTTGTCGTGCAGGCGAAAGGCGCGCTCGCCGCGCCGCACCTCAAGGCCGTTGGGGTTCAGGGCCTCCTGCAGGCGGGCGTTCATCTGCCCCGCTCCCACGGCACCCTTGTGCATGGGGGTGAGCACCTGGATATCATCCACGGAATCAAAGCCGAAACGGCGCGGTATGTGGTTGCGCACAAGGTCAACGATAAGCTCGGCGGCCTTTTCAGGGTCGTTCTGGTGGATAAAATAAAAATCCGACAGCCTGTCCTTGCTGGATTCCAGCGAGGGCACTTCGCCCTTGTTGATGAGGTGCGCATTGCAGATGATTTCGCTCTCTGCGGACTGGCGAAAGATTTCCGTCAGTTCCACCACGGGCACGACGCCGGAGTTGATCACGTCGGCCAGCACGTTGCCCGGCCCCACCGAAGGCAGCTGATGCACGTCGCCCACCAGCACAAGGGTTGCGCCCAGCGGCACGGCCTTGAGCAGGTGGTAAAAAAGCAGGGTGTCCATCATGGACGCTTCGTCAACGACGAGCAGGCCGCAGGCAAGGGGGCTGTCCTCATTACGGGCGAAGCCGTCCTCCTTGGGGCTGTATTCCAGCAGGCGGTGGATGGTGCGGGCCTCGCGCCCGGAGGTTTCGGCCATACGCTTGGCGGCGCGGCCTGTGGGCGCTGCCAGCAATATGCGGGCGCGCACCTCGGCAAAAAGATTGATAATGGCGTTGATGATGGTGGTCTTGCCCGTGCCGGGGCCGCCCGTGAGCACCATAACCTTGCTGCGAGCCGCCATGCGCACGGCTTCAAGCTGTTCGGGCGCAAGCGCTATGTCCAGTTGCGCCACCACCTTGTCCACGGTGGCGTCAGCATTTTCAAAGCGGATGGATTTGGGAGAATTGAGCAGCCTTTGCAGATAAAAGGCCGTTTTGGACTCGCAGTGGAAGTAGCGGCGCAGGTAGACGCCGGTTTCCGGCAGGCAGACCTGCGCTTCGGAATCCGGGCCAGCGCCGGGCATCTCCATATCTTCACGCACAATGCGCTCGTCCTCCTCAAGGGAAGACAGGGCTTCACCCACAAGGCCCTCATCCACGCCCAGCTGGGCGCACACGGCTTCCATCAGGGCGGATTCCGGCAAGTACACGTTGCCGTCGTCCGTGGCTTTTTGTAGCACGTACAGTGTGCCCGCCTGAATCCGCAAGGGGTGGTCATGCTCAAAGCCGAGCTTGCGCGCCGCCGCATCGGCCGTGACAAAGCCGATGCCGTGAATGTCCATGGCCAGGCGGTACGGGTTTTCGCGCACAATGGTCAGCGCATCGGCGCCATAGGCGCGGTAGATGCGCACGGCATAGGCCGGGGTGATACCGTGGGGCTGCAAAAAAAGCAGCAGATCGCGTATGCCCCGGTGCTCGGCCCAGGACGTGCGGATGCGCTCAAGACTCTTTTGCCCCACGCCGCGCACCTTGAGCAGGCGTTCCGGCTCTTCGTCCAGTACACGGATGGTGTCGGTACCGAAAGCCTTGACGATGCGGGTGGCCATTTCATCGCCGACCCCCTTGATGAGGCCGGACGCCAGATACAGGCGGATGCCCTCGCTGGTGGCGGGCATCATTTCCTCGACATTGCTGAACTCGACCTGACGGCCAAAACGGGTGTTATTGACCCAGCGCCCGCTGAGCTTCATCTGCACCCCTGCCTGCGGATTGACCATATGCCCCACGCAGCTCACCGATTCACGCGGACGGGTGAGGCCGCCGTCGCCGCCAGAACTGTTGACGCTGCCGGGCATGAGACGCAGCACGGTATAGCCGTTCTCTTCGTTATGAAAGACAACGCGCTCGATGGTGCCGGTAATTTCGACCGCATCCGGGTCTTGCAGCAGGGACATTTCCTTCATGTCAGCGATTTTCCAGGGCAGGGCTTGCACCGTCGGGGATGGCCTTGCGGTTGCGCGACCACCAGAACCAGTCGCGCTGTTCCGGCGGCAGGTGCGGGTTACGGGCCTGCGCCACGGCGCAGTGCATGACGTCCAGGCAGCAGATATCGACCTTTTGCCCCTTGAGGCGGCAAAGGGCGTCATACAGTTCCTGCGGGTCGCGGCCTGCAAGGTCGTCCAGGCTGGTCACGCCAAGCAGGTCAAAATCTTTCAGCGAGGCTGGCCCGATGGAGCGCAGGCCCTGCAGGGGATGCTTCTTCATACGCCGACGCCCATGCGTTGCTGCAAAAGCAGCGCATCGGCCAGGGCCAGCGCCGTCATGGCTTCCAGCACGGGAACCACGCGCGGAATGGCCGCCAGATCGTGCCGTCCGCCCACAAGCACCGTGGCGGCATTGCCTTCCTTGTCCACGGTGTTCTGCGTGATGGCAATGGACGCGATGGGCTTGACCGCCGCCCGCAGCACAATGTCCTGACCGCTGGAAATGCCGCCAAGAATGCCGCCCGCGTGGTTGGAGGCAAAGCGCGCCTTGCCGGGGCCCGGCTCGTCAGCAGGGAACAAGGGGTCATTGTTCTGCGAACCGCGCAGGGCAGCCGCCGCAAAGCCTTCGCCTATTTCCACGCCCTTTACCGCGCCCACGCTCATGATGGCATGGGCCAGCACAGCCTCAAGCTTGTCAAAAACGGGTTCGCCAAGCCCTGCGGGCACGTTGCGCGCTTCAATACGCACAATGCCGCCCAGGGTTTCTCCGGTCTTGCGGGCCTCGGCCACCAAGGCGTCCCACTGGGTGACCACCGAGGGCGCGGCGGCGCAATAGGGGCGCATGGCGGCTCCGTCCATATCCATGCCCCACTGGGGTATGGCAAGACCGCCCAGTTCAACGCAGCCGCCAAGAATTTTCACGCCGCGCAGGGCCAGAATTTTTCTGGCCACAACGCCGCCAGCCACTCGGGCCGCTGTTTCGCGCCCGGATGAACGCCCGCCGCCACGGTGGTCGCGCAGACCGTTGTATTTCTGAAAATACCCCCAGTCCGCATGGCCGGGACGAAAAACTTCCGCCAGATTGCCGTAATCGTGGGAACGCTGGTCTTCATTGGCGATAAAGAACGCAATGGGCGTGCCTGTGGTGAGACCCTCATAAACGCCGGAAAGCAGACGGACGGTGTCGGCCTCCTTGCGCTTGGTGGCTGTGGGCCCCTGGCCGGGCTTGCGGCGATCCAGTTCGGCCTGCATATGGGCTTCGGTCAGTTCGAGGCCCGCAGGGCAGCCGTCAATGATGCCGCCAAGGCCGGCCCCGTGGGATTCGCCAAATGTGGTCAGGCGCAGGGCGCGCCCAAAGGTGTTTCCGGCCATCATGCACCTCGCGCAGGACAGAAAATATGGTTCGGGGCCGCCGTTTTGGCAGCCAGAATCTTTTCAGTATAGAAAAGGGAAGCGCGGCTGGCAAGCTGTGGGGTGGGAGGAGGGCTTTCGCAGCAGGGGGTTGGGGGAAAATAAAGCAGGGTTTGTTCTTTGAATGGGGGTTGTTGTGCCCTGCGGGCACGGAAGCTTTCTTTTTGTGTTGTTTGGGTCGCCTCCGGCGGGGAGGCGAAACTTTCGCTGCAAGGCTTTAAGAGAAAGCAAAGCAGGGTTTGTCCTTTGAACGGTGGCGTTTGTACCCTGCGGGCACGGAAGCTTTCATTTTCTTCAATTTGGGCCGCCTCCGGCGGGGGCAGAAGGGGGCCTGTTAGGGGCTGCTGCCCCTCCGAGGCCCCCTCTGCACTCCCCCCGGACAACCCCGCTGGGCTAGTCGTGTCTTTCCACTCCCACGGATTTGCCCGTAAAGGCTTTCCATATCCCACCATTCCGCGAGGGCTGCGCGGCTTTTGCTCCGGGAGCTTCCTCGCTCCGCTCGGCGATCTCCCTGCGCGCCGCGCAATGCCAGCGTGCGTCTTCACGTTGAATGCAAGGCCGAGGGCGTCTGGCTGGCTTGAGACATAGTGGAGGCTTTGGGCTTTATGTCTTCTCGTTGTGTAGCGTCCAAACGTGACCACAGGTATGGCGGGCTTCGCCCCCAAATATCTGTTACGCAAGCAACGAGCTCAAGCCTGTGCCGTTTCTCAGACAAGGCGTGGCCTGGTGCTTGGACGGTGTCATAAAGAATCGAAGGCGACATGTCGGCATGAGGTACTCTTACGGCTTTCTATACAGCGCATGGTCGCACGCTGGCATTGCGCGGCGCGCAGGGAGATCGCCGAGCGAAGCGAGGAAGCTCCCGGAGCAGAGGCCGCGCAGCCCTCGCGGAATGTTGGAAAGGGGAAAGCTCCAGCGGGGTGCTTCGGGGGGGATGCAAGGGGGGCCGAGAAGGGGGCGCAGCCCCATAACCGGCCCCGCCTTGCCCTCGCCGGAGGCGGCCCAAACGAAATAAACGAAAAGCCCCCGTGCCCGCAGGGCACAGAAAGCACCTCTCAAAGGACAAGCCCGGTTTTAATTACCTTGGAGCACCTACCGCGCGAGTCCCCGCCTTGCCGCCCGTCGCGCATGCCATGCCCACAACCACGCAGGCGGCCCAAACGAAATAAACGAAAAGCCCCCGTGCCCGCAGGGCACAAAAGCCACCTCTCAAAGGACAGACTCTGCTTTATTTTTTTCAGAGCGCCAACCCGCAGCCCCCATGCTAGCAAAGTATTATCCACGTACCTCAAAGACCAGTACCAAAGTTCAGGCCCTTCATCACAACGTGCCTTTTCTTAACAACCATCTGCCATTCCTTAAACTTCCTACAGCCAATGTGATGTCCTCGAACTACCATTCAGCGTGAAGGCGCACGCTGGCATTGCGCGGCGCGCAGGGAGATCGCCGAGCGCAGCGAGGAAGCTCCCGGAGCAGATGCCGCGCAGCCCTCGTGGAATGGTGGAAAGGGGAAAGCCCCAGCGGGGTGCTTCGGGGGGGATGCAAGGGGGGCCGAGAAGGGGGCGCAGCCCCATAACCGGCCCCGCCTTGCCCTCGCCGGAGGCGGCCCAAACTAAATAAAAGAAAAGCCCCCGTGCCCGCAGGGCACAGAAAGCACCTCTCGAAGGACAAGCCCTGCTTTATTTTCTTCAGAGTGCCAACCCACAGCCCCCATGCTAGCAAAGTATTATCCACGTACCTCAAAGACCAGTACCAAAGTTCAGGCCCTTCATCACAACGTGCCTTTCCTTAACAACCATCTGCCATTCCTTAAACTTCCTACCGCCAATGTGATGTCCTCGAACTACCATTCAGCGCGAAGGCGCGCGCTGGCATTGTGCGGCGCGCAGGGAGATCGCCGAGCGAAGCGAGGAAGCTCCCGGAGCAGAAGCCGCGCAGCCCTCGTCGAATCACGATAACGGGAAAGCTCCAGCAGGGGTGCTTCGGGGGGGATGCAAGGGGGGCCGAGAAGGGGGCGCAGCCCCATAACCGGCCCCGCCTTGCCCTCGCCGGAGGCGGCCCAAACCAAATATAAAAAAGGCCTCCGTGCCCGCCGGGCACACAAGCCACCTCTCAAAGGACAGACTCTGCTTTATTTTCTTCAGAGCGCTCGAAGGACAGGCCCAGATTTATTTTCTTCAGAGCGCTCGCCGCGCATGCCCCCCTCCCCTACAAAGTACCCACAAAAAAGAGCGGAGAGGCATGACGCCCCTCCGCTCCAGATATTCCAGGACAGATTAACTTTGAAATGTTTCACATTTCAAAGTTTTCATTCAGCCGCAAAATGCGATTTTCGGCTGAATCCACGCCACGTTGTGGCGCGCTGTACTTTCGTACAGCGTTAGAGCATTTACACTTTTTCAAAGTTAAAATGCTCTATTCTGGCGAATATGCCGCTACTACACCTTGGCGGCGGTACGCAGGTCGGCCACGGCATCGGTGGCTTCCCAGGTGAATTCGGGCAGTTCGCGCCCAAAATGGCCGTAGCAGGAGGTTTTCTGGTAGATGGGACGCTTGAGGTCAAGGCGCTTGCTGATGAAATAGGGGCGCAGGTCAAAAACTTCGCGCACGGCCTTGGTCAGGATTTCGTCAGGAATCTCGCTGGTTCCCTGCGAAGACACAAGCACGCTCACGGGCTGGGCCACGCCGATGCAATAGGCGATCTGCACTTCGCACACAGGGGCAAGGCCAGCGGCCACGACGTTTTTGGCAATGTAGCGGCCCATGTACGCGCCGGAACGGTCAACCTTGGAGGGGTCCTTGCCGGAGAAAGCGCCGCCGCCGTGGTGGCCGCTGCCGCCGTAGGTGTCCTGAATGATCTTGCGACCGGTGAGGCCGCAGTCGCCCATGGGGCCGCCCACCACAAAGCGTCCTGTGGTATTGATGAAGATTTCGCAGTCTTTTTCGGTAAAGTAGCCGGAAGGCTCAAGGATGGGGCGAATCACGTGCTTTTTCACGGCTTCGGCCACATCCGCCTGACTGGCGCTGGCGGCGTGCTGGGTGGAAACTACCACGTTGTTGATGCGCACGGGCCTGCCGTCCTGGTATTCAAAAGAAACCTGGGTCTTGCCGTCCGGGCGGAAAATATCCACCAGACCGTCCTTGCGCACCTTGGTGAGCTGCTGCGAAAGCTGATGCGCCCAATAGATGGGGGCGGGCATCAGAGTGGCGGTTTCGTCGCAGGCATAACCAAACATCATGCCCTGGTCGCCCGCGCCCTGATCTTCGGGCTTTGCACGCACAACGCCCTGGGCGATGTCGGGCGACTGATGCCCGATGGTGGAAATGACGGCGCAGGTCTTCCAGTCAAAGCCCATGTCGGAATTGCTGTAGCCGATGTTCTTGATGGTATCGCGCACCACGGTGGGCAGGTCGGCGTAGCCGGTGGTGCTTATTTCACCGGCGATAATGGCCATACCCGTGGTCACCAGAGTTTCGCAGGCCACGTGGGCGTCGGCGTCCTGGGCCAGCAGGGTGTCCAGAACCGCGTCGGAAATCTGGTCTGCCACCTTGTCGGGATGCCCCTCGGTGACGGATTCGGAGGTAAAGAAATATTTGCCCTTGGTCTGCATGCTGTTCTCCTTTAAAGGATCACACCGCAGGCGCGGTGCGTTGCTAACGCAAAATAATGTTGTCGATAAGTCTGGCCTTGCCCATGCGCACGGCACAGGCCATGAGGGCCGGGCCGTCAACCTTGTCGAGCTGAGCCAGGGATTCGGGATGTACAATGCTGAGATAGTCCAAACGCCCCAGCGGCAAAAGCTCCGCCCAGCGGCGCAGCACGGCCTCACGCAGCAGGGACACGCTGGTCTCGCCCTCCTGCGCCAGCTTTTGCGCGTGCAGCAGGCCCCGGCGGATTTCCGGCGCCTGGGCGCGCTCTTCAGGGGCAAGGTAGACATTGCGCGACGACAGCGCGAGCCCGTCGGACTCACGCACGATGGGGAGCGTTTCAATGCGCACAGGCAGGTTGAGATCCCGCACCATACGGCGCAGGATGGCCTGCTGCTGCCAGTCTTTCTGGCCGAAAACAGCCACGTCAGCCGCGCTCAGCATGAAAAGCTTGAGCACCACGGTGCACACGCCGCGAAAATGTATGGGGCGGGTCTGACCGCACAGCCCCTTGGCAAGGTCGGGAACCTCGACCCAGGTGGCGTGATCCGGCGCGTACATGGACCCCGGTTCGGGCATGAAGAGCACATCCGCGCCATGGCTGGCGGCAATGGCCGCGTCGCGTTCGGCGTCGCGCGGGTATGCGTCAAGGTCCTCATCGGGCCCAAACTGGGTAGGATTGACGAAAAGGGTTACCACAAGCCTTTTGCCCAAGGTGCGACCCTGAGCCATAAGGGCTTCGTGTCCGGCGTGGTAATAGCCCATGGTGGGGACAAGCGCGATGTCGTCCCCGTCCTTGTGCCAGGCGCGGCACTGGGCCGCCAATTGCTGTGGGGTAGTTAATATCTGCATATCAAGGTATTGTGATATAGTTTAAGAGAATCCATTTATACACGTGTCGAGAAGGCTTGTAAAGAAAAAGAGGGGGCCTGCCCCGCCCTGCTGATATTCAGGGCGGCACTCAGGGGACGGGGCATGGAGCCAGCATGGCGCTGCACGGGGCCGGGCCGCCGCCCTTGACCCTCCCGGCGGCAATGGGCATAAGAAGAGCGGGAGGGCACATGGTGAAACCTTTTTATCAGGGCAAGTTGGACACATTTTGCGCAATTTACGCCGTGCTGAACGCCCTGCGCCTTACCCACAGCATTCGGGTGCTCAAGGCGCGCAACATTCTCAATGAAACCCTGATGGCTTTGGCGACCTCGCCGGAAGTGTTCAGGGCCGTGCTTGAGCAGGAGACCGACTACTGCACTCTTGTGGACGGCATGCTGCGCGCGCAGAGCCGCGTGTTCCCCCTGGACGTGCGCCAGCCCTTTGGCACGGATCAGGATCCATCCGCCGAACAGGTGTGGGACTGCTGTGACCAGTGGCTCAATGGCGGCAGCAACCGCGCTATTGTGTTTCGTTTTTTGCGCCACATCACGCCCGACAGCCCGGCCGTGAACCGCCACTGGACAACGGCCGACAGCCTGAAGGATGACGTGCTGCATCTTTTTGACTGCAGCCATGAGGCGGAGGCCATCCTCAATGTGCGCAAGGGCTCTTTTGTGACACGCCCGCAGGAAATCGAGCAGGACAAGCTGCTGTACATCCAGCCGGAGACCATCCGCCTGATACGCCTGCCGGTGTAAAGCCTTCTGCTGCTAAAAAAGGGCACATCCCTGCCGCTGCGCGAGAGCGCGGCGCGCCGCAACGTTTCGGGGATGCAGCGTTTATTGCCTTACCTCCCGTGTTGTACCGTCAAAAAACCACGCCAAGTTACCAGTCTTATTATATCCACTTGCAATAAAATACTTTTTTTTACACTGGCCGGATTATTGCATTTTTCCAGGCGTTCTCTGGCGCGGCACACGCGCCCAACGCAATGCGCAAGCAAGCGAGGTAAGCATGACGCCTGTACTCTGGCTGCTGGGTCTTTCTGGCAGCGGTAAAACCGCACTTGGTTCCCTTCTGCGCCTGTATCTGGAAGGGCAGGGCATTGAAACAGCCTTTATTGACGAAGGCAGATTTTGCCCACAGGCCCATGTTGCCCCTGAAGGCCGCGTTGCCGCGATCAACGCCTTGCGCGATCATGCTTTGCAGCAGCACGCCCAGGGTCGCCTGTGCATTGTGGCGGCCACCACCCCCTATGACAGCATGCGCCAGAAAAACCGTGAAATCTTGCCCCTGTACCGTGAAGTGTGGGTGCGCTGCTCACTGCAAACGCTGGTAGAGCGCGACACCAGGGGATTGTACGCCATGGCCGGGCACACCCACGTCGCTGGCCTGTGCGGCCTGACCGACAAATTTGATGAGCCGCGCCGCGCTGATCATATCATTGATACTGACCGCCACAGCCTGGCCGAAAGTTATTTGCAGTTGCGCGACCTTGCCCTGAACGCTCTGGATACTGCGCGCCACTGGCAGCGCATGCAGCACGCGCTGCTGCCGGAACGTCTGCTGCCTGCGGCCCGCATGCAGCCGGCCATAGCCCTTTAGGGCAGTACATCGCCGCTGCTCTGCGGCTGCGGGTGGAACATCCACACCTCTGCCGTCACTGGCGGCCTTGCCTGGCGCATTTTGCCTGACTCATATTGCAGGCGCATTTTGGCTGGCGCATTTTGACTAGTGTGCTTTGCCGGGCGCATTTTGACTGGCGTGCCCTGACCAGCGCGCCGTATTCGGCCGCTTTGCCCGGCACACACTGCCCGGCACACTTTGCTCGTCACACTTTGCCCGGCGGATGCATTATTGCGCCGCAGTGCCTGAAAACTGCTGCGAAATGAAGGTCGCATAATCGTCCGTCATGCCGGACACAAAATCCAGCACGCGCAGATAGGCCGTATACAGGCATTCGCCCTCAGAAGGAGCATTGGAACCCATGAGGGTAAGCGCCCTTTTCTCCTGATAGGACATGGAGTTCTTTTTGCTGAAATTGAAGCAGGCCGGGATGAAAATATCCAGCAGGCGCTTGTACAGAGTGTATGTGCCTATTTCCAGCGCGGTTTTCTGCGGATTGTTCATGATCTTGCTGTTAAAGACCTCTTTTGCCGCGCTCATAAATTTTGCCACATCCGGCTGGGCGTGCTTGAGCAGATCGCCCTCAAGCGTTCCGGCCATCATGTCTTCATAACACTCCATAAATGTCTGCACCACGGAAGGGATGATGCACGCCATGGCCCTGGTGCGCAGCATGCCGGATCGCCGCCGGTCAGAGTCCATAGCGCCCAGGCGGGCCGTATCCATATCTTTGTCGCCCAGCAACGGTTCCATTACATTCTTGATGTCCTGATAGCCAATGATGCGCAGTTCGCGCGCGTCTTCCATGTCTATGATGCGGTAGCAGATGTCGTCCGCCGCCTCCAGCAGGTAGGAAAGCGGATGCCGCCGCGTGCGGTTGTCACGCATCAGGCCCAGGGTCGTGAAGATTTCCGTAAAAATGCCCTGCTCTGCAGTGTAAAAATTAAACTTGCCGCTGGCTTGCCCCAATGCCTCATGAGCGGAGCGGGGATACTTCACAAGGCTGGCCAGCACGGGAAAGGTCAGCCGAAAACCCCCGGCGTCCTTGTTGTTCTCAAGCGTATTGACCACGCGAAATCCCTGGGCATTGCCGTCAAAGGCCTCAAAGTCCGCCCGTTCCGCTGGCCGCAGTTCCTTGAAATAGTGCTCGGTATGGCCTGTATCCTTGAACCAGTCGCGTATGGCTTCTTCACCGGCATGACCAAAGGGAGGGTTGCCGATATCGTGCGCCAGGCAGGCCGCCTGTATGATCTGGCCGAGATGCTCGGGGCTGAAGCCGTCCGGCAGGTGTCCCCGGTCGGCCAGGGTCTGCCCCACCTGGAGGCCCAGCGATCGTCCGACGCTGCTTACCTCAAGCGAATGGGTAAGGCGGTTATGGATATGATCGTTGCGCACCAGCGGATGCACCTGGGTTTTCTTGGCCAGCCTGCGAAACGAGCTGGAAAAGATGATGCGGTCATAATCCTGCACAAAGGGATTGCGCACCACATCGAGGTCGGCAGGTTTCTTGCCCTGCCGCGTCATGCGGTACGGGGCCAGCAGACGGCCCCATTGTTCTTTATGGTCGCTCATAAGTTCTCCTCCAATGGCTTTATGACAACTGTGTTCGGGCTGCAAGCCCGTGAGGTTTTGGGGGAGGTGCCTGCGCGGCGGGCGTTTCAAGATAATAAAGCCGGGCCTGTCCTTTGCGAGGGCGGTATTGCGCCCTGCGGGCACGGGGGCTTTTCTTTTTATGCTGTTTGGGCCGCCTGCGCGGCGGGCGGCAGATGGGGGCCTGTTAGGGGCTGCCGCCCCTCCGAGGCCCCCTCTGCACTCCCCCCGGACGACCCCGCTGGGCTTGTCGTGTCTTTCCACTCCCACGGACTAGCCCGTAAAGGCTTTCCATATTCCACCATTCCACGAGGGCTGCGCGGCTTTCGCTTCGGGAGCTTCCTCGCTTCGCTCGGCGATCTCCCTGCGCGCCGCGCAATGCCAATGTGCGCCTTCGCGCTGAATAAACGTTTGAAAGACGTCTG
The DNA here is from genome assembly GCF_034006445.1 of Desulfovibrio sp. NCBI lineage: Bacteria > Pseudomonadati > Thermodesulfobacteriota > Desulfovibrionia > Desulfovibrionales > Desulfovibrionaceae > Desulfovibrio > Desulfovibrio sp. The sequence continues at coordinate 96,138 of NZ_JAVESS010000008.1, forward strand.
ATTGGCTACATGAAGTCTCTAAAATAGGGCATTGTTGTTGGGAAAAGACATGCTGCGAGCGTATGACTTCGCGCTAAATGAGGGGCCGGGAAACATATTGTGCTGACGTGCCTCCATTGGTTTTATGACGCCTCCCTGGTCACAATCCCTGCCCTGTCTGAAAAACTACAAAAACTTCTGTGTGTTGCGTGCGCGGCAGTTCTTTGTAGTTGAAGTTCGCCAAACATGAAGCAGACATAACGGCCAAGCCCTCCACAATGTCTCAATCCAGCCAGACGCCCCTGGCCTTGCATCCAGCGCGAAGGGGTATGCTGGCATTGCGCGGCGCGCAGGGAGATCACCGAGCGAAGCGAGGAAGCTCCCGAAGCAGCAGCCGCGCAGCCCTCGCGAAATGTCGGATGTTGGAAAACCCCAGCGGGGTGCTTCGGGGGGGATGCAAGGGGGGCCGAGAAGGGGGCGCAGCCCCATAACCGGCCCCGCCTTGCCCTCGCCGGAGGCGGCCCAAACAACAAATAAAAAAAAGCCCCCGTGCCCGCAGGGCACAAAAGCCACCTCTCAAAGGACAAGCCTGCTCTCTTCTCTTTGAAGCCACAACTGCACAACCTCATTCTGCCGCCCGCCACGCAGGCGGCCAAAACAGCATAAAAAGAAAAGCCACGTGCCCGCAGGGCACAGAAGCGTCCTCTCAAAGGACAAGCCCTGTTTTGCTTTCTTCAGACGCCCGTCGCGCATACCCGCCCCCCCACAGACGACCCAAGCAAAACAAAAATAAAAAGCGGCCCTTTTCATGAAGAAAGAATCCTTCTGCGAATTCCCCCGGAATGAAAAGAGCCGCTCAACATCTCCGCCGACAAAAACTGTCAGCTAACAACCACCAGAAACAGTATCTAAGACACTACCTCAGGCGGATATGGCTATCTGCTCGTCAGCCAAACTTACCCGCCAGGCCACAATATCCTCCACGCTGCACAAGGGGAACTTATGGGCAAGGGCAAAGGCCGCCACCTGCGGCAACCGCGCCATCTTGCCGTCATCCATGGTCAGTTCGCACAGCACGCCGCACGGAGCGTATCCGGCCATGTTCATGAGATCCACAGTGGCTTCCGTATGCCCGCGCCGTTCCAGAACGCCGCCGGGACGCGCCCGCAGGGGAAAGACATGGCCAGGCCGACGCAGGTCTTCGGGGCGGGCGTTGTCAGCCACGGCCGCGCGGATGGTGGCGACGCGGTCTGCTGCGGAAACTCCCGTGGTCACGCCGGTGGCGGCCTCAATGGAAATGGTGAAGGCCGTCTGCTGTGTGTTGGTGTTGTTTTCCGTCATCATCGGCAGATCAAGACGCTGGGCATGGCCGTCTGTGATGCACAGACAAACGATGCCGCTGCAATGCCGGATGAGCATGGCCATCTGCTGTTCCGTGATGGTCTGGGCCGGAAAAATGAGGTCGCCTTCATTTTCGCGGTCCTCGTCATCCACCACAAGAACGCCGCTTCCGGCGCGCAGGGACGCCAGGGCTTTACGAACGCGCTCTTCAGCGCTGCCAAAGGAATGAAGGGAAAGTGAGGTCTGATGCATGCCGTTCTCCTGTCCGGTTCAATACCGGGAGATGGTGCATCAGGGCGTGGACGGATTGCGTCAATACAGCGGCTGCGACCAGGTCGCCGCGACTGCAGTTTCGCACTGACCACACGAAAGGCAAGTGCATGGCGCACAGGATTTTCGCGTGGCTATGACCGTTCTCTTCCATCCGGACTGTTACCGTCGGCTTCGGATTCTCACCGAATCTGCTGACCCCAACCATGGGCGCTCGCGGGCTGACGG